>JAJXUS010000156.1 GCA_021782675.1 Acidobacteriota bacterium | reverse complement strand
ATCTCAGGTTCTGGACATTGGGGCAACTGCGCGCATGAACAGCCACACCTTTGCCGCGCGTTACGTAGCCCACGATCTCTTCGCCGCGGATGGGATTGCAGCAGCGGGCGCGATAGACCAGCAGATCGTTCTGGCCCTCTACCGTAAGTGAGTCCGACCCCTTGGCAAAGAAGACGCGGCGCACCGTCTCCGACATGGAGGAATGCGCGGCCTCGGTCTCCGGGACCTGCACGCTGGTTGACCCCGGCACCATCCGGTTCAGCGTCTGGCGTGCCGAAAACTTTCCGAATCCGATGCCGGCCAGCAGATCGACAGGGCTGGACAGGCCGTTATCGGCCGCGACGCGGGCGTAGTTTGCCTCGGTGAGCTGCGCCATCGGGATCTTGTATTTTCGGGCTTCGCGCTCCAGCAGTTTGCGGCCAATCTCAATGGCCCGCTCGCGCTGATGCTCGTTGAGCCAGTGCTTGATCTTATTGCGCGCGCGCGAGCTGCGGACAAAGGTCAGCCAGTCGCGGCTGGGGGTGTGCCCGGTCTGCGTCAGGATTTCGACGATGTCCCCATTGCGCAGCCGCGTCTTCAGCGGCACCATGCGGCCATTCACCTTGGCGCCGGTGCAGGTGTTTCCCACCTCCGTGTGGATGGTGTAGGCAAAGTCGACCGGCGTGGCTTCCTTCGGCAGTACGACCACCTTGCCCTTCGGCGTAAAGGTGTAGACCTCTTCCGGGTAAAGGTCGATCTTCAGCGTCGACAAAAATTCGTTCGGGTCGGTCATGTCGCGCTGCCACTCGACAATCTGCCGCACCCAGGCGAGGCGCTGCTCGTCTTTCGCGTTTACAGGAGAACCGCCGGCCTTGTACTTCCAGTGCGCCGCAATCCCTTCCTCAGCGACGCGGTGCATCTCTTCCGTGCGTATCTGCACTTCAAACTGATGGCCGCCTTCGCCCATCACCGTCGTATGCAGCGACTGGTAGAGGTTGGGCCGCGGCATGGCGATAAAGTCTTTAATGCGTCCCGGCACCGGCCGCCAGATGCTGTGGATCAGGCCGAAGATCGCATAGCAGTCCTGCACGGACTGCGTGATGACGCGAATGGCCAGCAGGTCATACACCTGATCGACCGTGATGCGCTGGCGCTGCAGCTTCTGATAGATCGAAAACACTCGCTTGATGCGCCAGTCCACGCGGGCCTGAATGTTGTTCTCGGCGAGCTTCTCATTCAGCAACCGCTCAATGTTGCGCAGGTATTCTTCGCCCTCCACGCGATGGGCTTCGACCGCGCTGCTCACCTGGTCATGCCCGACCGGATCAACATATTGGAAGGCGAGATCCTCAAGCTCACTGCGCAGTTTGCCCATGCCCAGCCGGTGCGCCAGCGGGGCGTAGATATCGAGCGTCTCGCGCGCGATGGCCTGCTGGCGGTCCAATGCCAGGTGTTGCAGCGTTCGCATATTGTGCAGGCGGTCGGCCAGCTTAATCAGCACCACGCGCACATCGGACACCATGGCCAGCAGCATCTTGCGGACGTTTTCCGCCTGGCGGTCTTCCCGGTTGGCGAACTGAATCTTATCAATCTTGGTGACGCCCTCAACAATGTGCGCCACCTGCTGGCCGAAGGTCTCGGCAATTTCGCGGCTGGTGACCGGCGTATCTTCGACCGCATCGTGCAGCAGGCCGGCTGCGATCGCGGTCGCGTCCAGCTTCATCTCGGCCAGCACCAGCGCAACGGCCAGGGGATGCAGCACATACGGTTCGCCGGAGGCGCGCAGTTGCCCGGCATGATGCTTCCGGCAAAAGTCGTACGCGCGTTGAATCAGGGAGAGATCGTCGGATGGACGATTCAGGCGGACGGTCGCCAGCAGTTCTTCGAACATCCGCGCCAGATGGGCATTTTCAGCATCCGGGGTCGGTTTCGCGGGCAGCGCCGTAGCCATACCTGATTTTATGGCATCGCCGGAAATTGGCCGCGCTGCTTTTCTTTCTCTCCGTCCTGAAGGGATCTATTTTCGGCTGTTGCCTTTCTTGCTGTCATTCCCAGAGGGAATCTGCTTTTGTCTGTTGCTCTTGTTTTTGCTGTTGTCTTTCTTGTCGTCATTCCCGAAGGGAATCTGCTTTTGTCGAATTCATGCGCGGAACCACGGCGCGCCGCGGCGCACAAAAGCCGCATCATTGGGCCTAACGCAGGCGCCGCAGAATCTCCGGCCGCACCAGATAGAAGAAGAACACAAAGTTGACCAGCGTCATGACCATGTAGCTGCCGGTGTGGAAGCGGAGCATCATATACACGCCGTAGCTGCTGCTCAGAAAGGCGGCCGCCAGCGCCAGCGCCCAGCCCCAGCGTTTCATCTGCAACAGACCCAGCCCGGCGAGGGCCAGCAAAGTGGTGATGGCGAGCACGGCGTCGCGCGTGCGGCCCATAAAGTGATGTGTCAGCACGCCGAAGGTGCCGATCAGCGCTTCAATCAACATCCAGAAGGCGATGCCTACAACGCCGGGAAGGCGCGCCGCAGCGTCGCCCGAGGCTTTCTCAGTCGGGTCAGGGGTCTCAATCATAAGGTATGCAGGTAAGCCAGCAGGTCGCGCATCTGCTGGTCGTTCAATGCCTCGCCGAACGGTGGCATCATGCCGCGGCCGTGCTCGATGGTCGCGCGCACGCGGTCATCGTTGGCCGGTGCGCCGCTTGGCAGGTACGGCCGGCGGAAGACGCCGCGCAGCCCTGGGCCGTGCAGGGCACTGCGGCGGTCTGCGTAGTGGCACTGCGCGCACTGCGCGGCAAAGACCGCCTGCCCACGCTGCTCCTCGAGCGTCAGCGGACGGTGAACGTCGGGCCGCGCATCCGAGCGGCAGCCCGCTGCGAGCGCACCGCCCAACAGCAGCGTGGCCGCCCCGGCGATAAGGGTGCGCGTACGGCACGAGGGTCGGGAACGTGTGTCAGACACGGAAGGTATCCGGCCTCCAGGTCTGGATCGCCTGCTTGATCTGCTTCGGCGTCAAATTTTCTGTCAAAGTGCGTTCGATCAGCGCCGGCAGCTCTGCATCGGAGGCAAAGCGCAGCGCTACCCATTGACGCTCCGTAATCTTTGTCGTCTGGGCGAGAATCGGCGTCGGCAGCAGTGCGGCACAGCGCAGCCGCTCTTCCAGCCGGATCACCCGGTCCTGCACCTTCAGGGAATACATCCGCGTCTTTGCTGTTAGCACCACGAGCGTAAAGGCCACCACCGCCAGCCACACGCTCCATGCGCTCGGGAAACGCACCGCATGCATTACGGTGGCGATAAAAGTGATGATCAAGACCGGTGCCAGAAAATAGTGAAAGACGGGATCGAAACGGGCGTGGTTGGCGTAGGTTTGCGGCGTATCGGCTGGCATAGCGGGTGAACCTTTCTCCTCCAGAGTAAGCGGGTTGCCGGGGGCGCGCCTACTATTGTGCACCCTCCGGGCAGGGGAGCGGGATGGTCGAACCGCCCGCTGGCTCTGCAGGGACAAGAACAACAGCAGATCCCCTGCGGGGATGACAGCAAGAAAAACAAAGACAAAAGCCGTTGCCGTTGCCTTTTTAGTTGTCATTCCGGCAGGGAATCTGCTTCTTCTGTTGCTTTTGCCTTTGTCCTTGCTGTTCTGGTTGTCATTCCGGCAGGGAATCTGCTTCTTCTGTTGCTTTTGCCTTTGTCCTTGCTGTTCTGGTTGTCATTCCCGAAGGGAATCTGCTTTTGTCTTTGTTTTTTTCTGTCACGCGACGGCCGGGACCGCGGCGCCGGCGCGCTCCACGCGCAGGACACGGATGTCTTCCTGCTGGCCGAACTCTTGCGTTGGCAGCGGCGGCTTGAGCGCGGCCAGTCTGCGCAAAAAGCGGCAGAAGAAGAGAGAAGACAAAGAACAGAAATCGGATTGGGTGGCTGCGTATGACTCGTTTTGTCCGCGGGAGAGGGACGAATAGAGTGCTGGCGACGTTGCATCACGGCCAGCGGGAGACAGAAGCAGATTCCCTGCGGGAATGACAGAAAGAAAGGCAAAGGCAAGGGAAGTCTGCTGCCGAAGTTCCGGTGGTGCGAAGCTAATCCGTAGCGGCGACGGCATTCGCGATCCGGTCCATGACGTGCGTCAAGGACTGGTCCTCTGGCGAATGCGCATTGCACAGGATGGAGATCACGAGCGTGTGCCCGCGCCGTGAGATCAGATACCCCGACAAGCTGTTCACTTCATTGAGTGTGCCGGTCTTGGCGAAGATCTTGCCCCGCAGCGGGCTATGCAGGAAGCGGTCCGACAGCGTTCCATCGACGCCGCCAACCGGCAGCGTGGAACGAAATTCCGCGCCCCAGGGCTGGGCTGCATCGTAGCGCAGCAACTGCGTGAAGGCGCGCGGCGTCATGCGATCTTCCGGCGAAAGCCCGGAGCCGTCATAGAAGAAAAAATCCTGCGGCGAGACGCCGGCGTGCAGCAGAAATGCGCGGGTGACGCGCAGCCCCTCTTCGATGGACGCATCGTTGGCTAACCGCTGGCCCAGCAGCCGCAGAAAGATCTCCGCGTGCAGGTTCTGACTCACTTTGTTGGTGACGGTCATGTCTTCGAGCAGCGGAACCGAGGTTCTGGACGCAAGCACCACGGTACCGGCCGGGGCCGGGGGTTGCGGTCGCGGCGAACTGAGCGTAAGCGGACGCAGCACGCTCTGCTCAAAGATGGCCGTGTCCTGGGACAGGCGATGGCGCGCGGTGGCGGGACCATCCACGATGATGCCGCGGGCGATCAGCGCGGCGCGCAGCGCATCGGCAGCGACCTGCGCCGGATCCGAGAGGGCGACGGCCAGGTGATGCGGTGCGCCGCCAGCGGGCAAGGTGCCGAAGATGCGAAACTCGCGCGAGCCCAGCGGACGGTCGAAGCCGGGCGAGGCCTGGGACCCCGTCGTCGAGGTGCGGCCCTCGTTGTCGATGGAGTAAAACTCGCCGATGATCGGAGGGTTCCAACTGTAGGTGAGCGGCGATCCGGGCGTGGGGCCGGGCGCCAGTGTGAGGAAGGCGAGATTGTCGTTGACGGTGAGCGCGGAGACCGGCGCACCCCAGCTCCACTCCAGGTCATCCCAGGCCCAGCCGCTGCCATAGGGTTCCCAGACGAATGCGGTGTCGTCGCCCACAATGCCGCCCGTAATGTGGCGCACGCCGCGCTGTTGTAACTGCTGCGCCAGATCGTCAATGGCCGCCAGCGGCGGGTTGGGCCGCTGCGTGCTGCCGTTATAGGGGTACGCACGGCCCGACATGGAGGCGTCGCCTGCGCCCAGCAGGGAAACATCTCCGTGAATGACGCCCTGCGCGTCCGGCGCGGTGGGGGCAACGACGCGCGTCTGGATCGTCATGTCCGGGCCGAGAAGTCCAAGCGCCGTCGAAGTGGTCACCAGTTTGGTGTTGGAGGCGGGCGCGAACAGGCCGGTGTCGTTTTTCTCGTAGAGCACACGGCCGTCGAGCGTGGTGATGGAGATGCCCCAGCGTGCCTGCGCCGCCTGAGGGCTCGCCAGCAGGGCGTCAATCTGGCGCGAAAGGCTGCCGGTAGTGGTATGCGTGGTGTGGGGCCGGCGATGCCGCGCGCCGTACGCCTCGGGATGCAGCAAAGCGGCCGCCAGAAGCAGCGCACGCTGGAGGGCATCTGGAACAGACTGCCGCCGCCAGATTGCGTCAAGGTCGAGGACCTGCTTCTCGCCGTTGGCATCGTGCAACACCTTGGCCATGGAGTAGGTGACGATATTGGCGCGATAGCCGCCC
>JAJXUS010000155.1 GCA_021782675.1 Acidobacteriota bacterium | reverse complement strand
GGATTGCGTTCTGGAATCCGCAATCTGCCGGCGTTGTCCGGCTGGCGCAGCCTGCCGCGCCGGGTGAGAGGGTTGTGTACTGAACCTTTGGGGGAATGGAAATGTCTGCAATCCGAGCCACCGCTCACAGCCGCAAGCAGAAGGCCGCGCCGCGCATCGCCAGCGTGCGGCCGCACTCCGAAATGCGGGCGCTGCAGCCCGTGCCGCCTGCCATGCAGCGGCCGGTGCTGGTGTTAAACGCCTCTTATGAACCGATCAACATCTGCGGCGCGCGCCGGGCGCTGGTGCTCATCCTGAAAGGCGTCGCGCGTTCTGAAGAGGAGCACGGCACCGTGCTGCATGCGGCGCGGGTGCGCGTGCCCATGCCCTCGGTCATCCGCCTGCTGGAGTACCGCCGCATTCCTCACCAGACGCGCGCCCTCTCGCGGAAAAACATCCTGCTGCGCGACCGCAACACCTGCCAGTATTGCGGCGAAGTTCTGCCGGCGGCCGAGTTGACGCTCGACCACGTGGTGCCACGCTCCCGTGGCGGCCTCTCCACGTGGGAAAATCTGGTGGCCTGCTGCCACGGCTGCAACCGGCGCAAAGGCAACCAGTTGCTGCAGGAGCTGACCGAGATGAAGCTGCAGCGCGAACCGCGTCCGTTCTCGCTGCACACCAGCCGCCACATCATGCGCATGATCGGCAGCTCGGACCATCGCTGGCGCAAGTATCTGTATTACTGACAGCGAACAGCCGGTGAAGCAGATCCCCTGCGGGGATGACAAACCAGAAAAGCAAAAGCGCGGGTGTCCTTCCCACAGAGAATCTGCTTTTGTTGTTGTCTTTCTTTCTGTCATTCCCGCAGGGGATCTGCTTCTGCTTTTGTCTTTCTTTCTGTCATTCCCGAAGGGAATCTGCTTTTGTCGTTGCCTTTCTTGCTGTCATTCCCGAAGGGAATCTGCTTCTGCTTTTGTCTTTCTTGCTGTCATTCCCGAAGGGAATCTGCTTCTGCTTTTGTCTTTCTTTCTGTCATCCCCGAAGGGAATCTGCTTTTGTCGTTGCCTTTCTTGCTGTCATCCCCGAAGGGAATCTGCTTTTGTCGTTGCCTTTCTTGCTGTCATTCCCGAAGGGAATCTGCTTTTGTCGTTGCCTTTCTTGCTGTCATTCCCGAAGGGAATCTGCTTCTGCTTTTGTCTTTCTTTCTGTCATCCCCGAAGGGAATCTGCTTTTGCCTTTCTTTCTGTCATCCCCGCAGGGGATCTGCTTCTGCTTTTGCTCTTACGCGACGGCCGGGACCGCGGCCCCGGCGCGTTCCACGCGCAGGACACTGATGTCGTCCTGCTGGCCGAAGGATTGCGCCGCAGCGGCGATCTGAGCGGCGGAGAGGTTCTTCGCAAGCAGCGCGTGGATGCGCTCGAAGCCGAAGAGCTGGCCGTCCTCATCCATCGCCTCGGCGACGCCGTCGGAGAGCAAGGTGAGGATGTCGCCGGGGGCAAGCTCGAAGTGCATCACAGGGAATTCGGCTTGCTCGATCATGCCCAGCGGCAGTGCGCCGGGCATGTCGATCTCTTTGCCGTTCAAGTACGGCGGCAGGTGGCCGGCGTTGGCCAGGGTGCAGGCGCCATCGGCGGCGATGCGCAGCGCCAGCGCCGTGGCGTTGGCCTTCTCACGACCCAGCAGGCGGCGATTCAGCGCTTCGAGCATCTTCAGCGGCTCGAAGCTTGTTTCAGCCTGGTTGCGGATGGCCCCCACGATCACCGCGACGAGCATGCCAGCCTGGAGGCCGTGACCGGTCACATCGCCGGTGACGATCAGGACGCTGCCATCCGTCGCGTGCGGGACGATCTGGAAGAAGTCGCCGCCGACCTCTAGCGCCGGGCGGTATTCGCTCTCAATGGCGAGGCCTGGAATCTGCGGCAGGGCCATCGGGATGAGCACCTGCTGCACCTCCTGGGCCTGCTTTACGTCCAGCGCCATCTCCCGCTGGCGGCGCAAGGAGAGCATCAGCCGCCGCAGCAGCAGAGCGAAAATCGCAACCGCCAGGGCCATGTCGGCGATCGCGCCAATCGGTACCTGAACGCCGAAGAGAAACAGAATTGTGCGAAGATGCAGCGCGGTCAGTTCTCGCTGGAACTGCGCGAGGCTCATCAGCAGCACTGCGGGCAATGCCAACCAAGCCTCGCGGCCTTCTCGTCGAATACCCGAGGTAACAATCCATGCCAGCAGCAGCAAAAATAGCAGCCGGGTACAGACCGAAACGATGTAAAAGTCCAAGTCAGCCGAATGCGGTATGACGGTATAAAAAATGTCTTCTCCCACAGGCATAGAGACCATATACAGCAAAGTAAGGCCGACGATGGCCTTCGGCATCCACACCGGGCGGCGTAGCCGAAACCAGACCCACCACACCATCACCCATCCCCCCACGATCAGGGAATTCAACAGGCTTTCCTGCACCAGGATGATCGAGGTGACGCTCTCGAGCGCTGTCCATGCTGTCAGAGCGCCCCATGCGTACGAAAGCGCGGTCAGCAGAAAGACACCGGCGAGCCAGAGATATACCGGGTCGGAACGGTCGAACAGAATCAGGCTGGCTGCGAGGATCGCCAGCAGAAAGAAGAGCACGGCCTCAACCAGAGTGTATCCGTAGCTGTGGACTTGCTCCAGCCACGCCAGCTTGTTGCGTGCGACCACTTCGCCCCACTGGCCGAGCAATGGCGCGCTATGCATGCCCCCGGCACCCAGAACGTGTGTCAACGTGTTGGGATCCATCCAGAACCGAAAGGCGACTACCTCCGTGAGCGGGACTGGGTTGCTACCTGGCCCGCTGCCTTCTCCTGGCAGATGCTGCAGCCGGAACATCTCCGGTTGGCTGGCGTAGATTACAGGGCGTTGCCCCGACCTGGAAGCGGGCCCAGGAAACTGGCCGAAGCTGCCCAGCAGCCAGCCATTGGCAAAGACCTGATAGGCATCGTCGACGTTCGCTGAGCCTGCAAGAGCCAACTTCTCTCCCGGCTGCACTGCCACCCGCACCCGCAGGCGATACCATGCGTAACCCCAATAGCCGGGATGGCCTTTCGCCGTCCATCCGGGTACGTATTCAGGCAGGCCCGTATTTGGATCGACGGCGCCGGACTTCGGGGTGAGATCGACCGTCTCCCACTGCGAATCGTCGAAGTTGGGGTCGGCCCACGCCGGGTTGTCGCCGATATGGAACTTCCAAGGGCCGTAGAGCGGCACGATCGACTGGCCGAGGGTGATCGTGGTGGCAGGCGCAGCGTTTTCCCCACGCAAGCCAACAGAAGGCTTGCGTGGGGCACCGGCAGCGGCGGCTTGGGCGTGGCCGGGCTGCGCGAAAAACGGCATAAGAAGAGAGAAGACAAAGAACAGAAATCGGAGTGGGTGGCTGCGCATGACTCGTTTTGTCCGCGGGAGAGGGACGAATAGAGTGCTGGCGACGTTGTATCACGGCCAAGGGAAAACAAAAGCAGATTCCCTGCGCGAATGACAACCTCGCCGTTGCTTGTCTTGCTGTCACTCCCGCAGGGAGTCTGCTTCTGCTTTTGCTCCGGCTTTTGCCGTTGCTTGTCTTGCTGTCACTCCCGCAGGGAGTCTGTTTCTGCTTTTGCTCCGGCTTTTGCCGTTGCTTGTCTTGCTGTCACTCCCGCAGGGAGTCTGCTTCTGCTTTTGCTCCGGCTTTTGCCATTGCCTTTCTTGCTGTCACTCCCGCAGGGAGTCTGCTGTTACCTTTGCCGGGCGCTTCCCATCGCGGCCCACCTATACTGAAACCTGCGACTCTTCGCTTCCGTTATGGCTACGCGCGTCTCGTCTCCGCCGTCTTCTCCACGCTCCGGCGCAACGCCGTTGGCTGCGTTTCCGCCGTGGCTGCTCGCCTTTTTCGGCGTGCTGACGGCGGCCTATGCCTTTTTGTTCATCCGCAACCCCAGCCCGTTTTTTGCCGATGACAGTTTTTTCTATCTGGAAGTCGGCCGCAACTTTGCCCTGGGCTACGGCAGCACCTTCAACCGGCTGATGCCCACCAACGGCTATCACCCCATCTGGATGCTGCTCTGCGCGCTGCTCTATAAATTTGTGCCGGGCCGTGTGGCCGGCCTGCACGGCATCGCCACGCTCATCGTCGCACTGAACATCGCCGTCCTCACCATGACCGCCCGCCTGCTGGCGCGGCTGCAGGCTCCGGCCTGGATTGCGTGGACGATTCTGATCCCCTTCCTGTTTGGCCTGCAGCTCGGTACGGAGTCCTCCATCAGCGCCACCATGCTGGCGGCCACCCTGCTTGCGCTCTGGCATTTTATGGAGCGCCCCGACTGGCGGTCAGCGCTGGCATTCAACCTGTTCGCCGCCTTCGCGGTCCTCAGCCGGCTGGACTCCATCTTCGTCATCGCCTGCCTGTGGATCGGGGTGCTGGTGTGGGCGGCGCGCCTTCGCGAACGCCAGCCCGCGGCCTTGCGGCTGCATCTCGCAGGGATCCCCATTTACGCCGTGCTGTGGGGCGCGTACATCGCCAGCAATCTCTACTGGTTTGGCATCTTTATGCCGATCAGCGGCCTGCTCAAGTCGCACAACGCCAGCGATCATCGCTTCGGGCACAATCTGCCGCATACGGCGCTGCTGGCCCTGGCCATCTGCGCCCTCTCCCTGCTGGTGCTCTGGCGCAAACGGCATGACCGCTGGTTCTGGTACGCGGAGCTGCCCTTCTTCGCGGGCGTGCTGCTCCACGCCGGCTACATTACGCTGCACATGACCAGCGAGACGCGCTGGACCTGGTACTACACAAGCTGGGCGCTGCTTGCGGCGCTCACCGGCTCCCGCGCCTTTGCGGCGCTTCTGGGCGGAGACAACCGGGCCGCGCTTCCGCACACAACAGGCTGGCTGCGGCCCGTCGCCATCGCCGGCGCCGTGCTGCTGTCGGCCGTGCTGTTCTGGCGGACGGGACTGCGGCACAGCCAGAAGCCGACGGCCGAGTTTGCCACCATTCCCGCGATGCGTACGGCGCTGGGCCAGGCCGGCATGCAGCGGGTGCTGGCCTATGACCAGCCTGGCGCGATGGCCTACTTTACCCGCCTGGCGGTGGTGCCGCTCGATGGCCTGATGGCGGACCGCGCGTTTCAGAGAGAGCTCTCCACGCAGGGCATCGGGGAGTTCGTCGCCCGCGACCGCATCCAGGGCTTTGTCGGGCCGCCGGTTCCCTTTGGCCAGTGGGGCTATGACACCTATTGCGGCCACCTGTTCCTGGAAAGCACAAAATATTTCTGTGAGCCCTGGCGTCCAGATGCGAAGGGTCAGCCGCAGTGGATGATCGACGGCGTCGAAGTGTATTCCCGGCTGCCGCTGGCGCCTGCGGGCCGCATCGCGCTGCCGCCCGCCAGCATCGTATGGACGGGAAAAGATTACGTGACGGTGTGGCGGATTGCGCCCGGAGCCGCTCGTGCAGATTTTGGCAACCGAACCCCTGCCTCGGAATCTAAATAGCTTGCAATGCCGCCTGGGATCCCACGCATAACCCGTCTGCTGGCCGCTGCTGCCCTTCTGGCCGCCGCTGCACTGCCCTCGCACGCGCAAACACCGATTCCGCCCGTCGCCAGCGTCGCCGATCTGACCGGCAGCGTTACCACCGGCGCAGCCAACAGCACGCCGCTGCCGCTGTCGCTCGACGATGCCATTCGCCGCGGACTCAAAAACAATCTGCAGACCGTGCTGGCGCAGCAGGATCAGGCGGTGGGCACGGGCGAGCGGATGCTGA
>JAJXUS010000154.1 GCA_021782675.1 Acidobacteriota bacterium | reverse complement strand
TGCGACTGCCTCGACCACCCAGTCGCATTCCCGGAGCTTCGGCAGATCGTCCTCGAAATTTCCGGTGGCGATGCGGGACAGAAATCGAGGATCGGTAAACGCCGGCGGCTTGCTGCGGGCAAGTTCGGCCAGGGCGCGCTCCACCAGACGATTGCGGCCACCTTCGCCGGCTGTGGGCAGATCCAGCAGCAGCACAGGGAACCCGGCGTTTGCAATGTGCGCCGCGATGCGCGCACCCATGATTCCTGCACCCAGAACTGCGGCCTTACGAATCGAATCGCTTCCCGCCATGGCCAGCAGATTACTGAACGCCGGGTAAGTTTGTCAAAACGTCCCACCAGCACAGCTTCAAGCGGTGGTTTGTGGGCTCTCCGCACGGCGGCGCAGGCCATTCGTCAGCAGCTCGGCATACTGCCGTCCAATTGCCTCGGGCGAAAGCGGCCCTCCGGGTTGGTACCAGACGCCGATCCAGTTCACCGCACCCGCAATGGCAAAGGCCGCGAGCTTGGGGTCGCAGGCACCAAGGGAACCATCGCGCTGGCCTTCCGCGATGAACCCGCGCAGAGTCGCGTCGATTCGCCGCTTTAAGGAGCGCACCTCGCGTTGCGCCACCGCGGAGAGCTCGCCATCGTCCAGCCACGCTACGCAGCGGCCAAACTCGTAGCGTACAACGGCCGTCGCGTAGGCTTCCACATAGACACGCAGCTTATCCAGGCCGCAGGTCTGACCGGCGTCTGCAGTTTGCAGACTGCTTTCAATCAGCGCAATCCCGCGACGGTAGCACTCGATGACGATCTCTTCCTTATTGTGGAAGTAGTGGTACAACGCGGGCTTGGTAATCTTCAGCCGGTCGGCCAGCTGGCTCATCGCAGTGCGGCGGTAGCCCTGCTCCAGGAAAAGATGCGCGGCGGTCAGCAGCACCGCATCCCGCTTCACTTCCGTGTCGCGTTTGCGCACCTGGAAGGACTTCCAGGGTTTCGTGGACGATTTTGTGGAAGTGCTCACGTCAGCCATTGTCGCAGGTGGAATTCAGCAGCCGTAAATCCTGCAATGGAAATGTAACCGCCGGTGTAGTACAAAGCCAGAAGGTTTGTGCGTGGGTCTTCGCCACGCTGCCGCCGACTATGACCGATCCCCATTCGCTTGCGAGTCCCACCATCCGGGAGGAACTGCAGCGCCCTGCGCTGGATGCCTCCGAGCTTCCGCTCGAAACGCTGTACCGCCGCGAGAGGGAGTGGGCCGACCGGCCATATCTCCACCAGCCCTTGCCGGCCGGCGCGCGCACGTGGACCTGGCGAGCCGCCGTCGAAGAGTCGCGCCGCATGGCTGCATTCCTCAAGGCGCAGAACTTTCCGCCCGGCTCGCACATTCTGCTGCTCTCAAAAAACTGCGCCTGGTGGATCATGGCGGACTTTGCCATCTGGAGGCTGGCCATGTCAGCGTGCCTGTATACGCGGCCATCCGCGAGAGCACGCTTGCCGCCATCCTCGATCACTGCCAGCCCGTCGCGTGTGTCCTTGGGCCCACCGACCAGACCTTCGAGTGCGTCACCGCGCGCGCCCGCTCGGCATCCATGCCGGTTATCGAGCTGCCCAATCTCCCCCAAGCTGAACGCGTCTCCGGCGCGTTCCGGTGGGAGGCCATCATCCGCGAGCAGGCGCCATTGCCCGGCGAACCCGTGCGCGGCTGGCAGGAAGTTGCCACCATCATCTACACCTCCGGCACCACCGGCCAGCCCAAGGGCGTGATGCAGACCTTTCAGTCCGTCGCGCTCATGGCAAAATCCGTGCTGCCCGCCGTTCCGCCGGAGACCGCTGAAGGCGCCCGCATCGTCTCTTATCTGCCGCTCGCGCACATTGCGGAGCGTGCCATTGTGGAAGCCACGTCGCTCTATCTGCGCATGCAGATCTTCTTCGTCGAAAGCCAGCAGACCTTTCTGCGCGATTTGAAAACGGCGCAGCCGACCATCTTCTTCACCATCCCGCGCCTGCTTACGCGCTTTCAGCAGGGCGTGCATGAGAAGCTTTCCCCCACGCTGCTGCGCACCCTGCTGCGCATTCCTGTTCTTCGCGGCATCGTCGGCCGCCACATCCTCGCGCAGCTCGGACTGGATACGGTGCAGCTCGCTGCCTCGGGCGCAGCACCCCTCAGTACGGATTTGCTGCGCTGGTACCGCGCGCTCGGCCTCAACCTGATTGAAGGCTACGGCATGACTGAGAGTGGCATCACGCATGCCACGCTGCCTGGCCATCTGCGCATCGGCTACGTGGGTGACTCCAGCCGCTACTGCGAGACGCGCATCGCCGCCGATGGAGAGATTCAAATCCGCGGCGCGATGAATTTTCTCGGCTACTACCGCGATGACGCAGCCACGCAGCACAGCTTCACCACCGACGGCTTCTTCCGCACCGGCGATCGCGGCGTCATCGACGAAGTGGGACGTCTGCGCATCATCGGCCGTCTTAAAGAGGAGTTCAAGACCGCGAAAGGGAAGTACGTCTACCCGGCGCAGATTGAAAGCCTGCTGAGTGCCGGTGGCCAGTATGAAGCGGTCTGAGTGCTCGGCTCCGGCATGGCCGGCCCGTTTGCGCTCGCCGTTCTGCCGCCGGAGAAACTCGCTGCCAGCCAAACCACCGAGCAGCGCAGCAAGATTGAGCAGGCTTTGATCCAGGACATGGAGCGCGTCAATGCCCAGCTCAGCGCGCATGAGCACCTGCGCTTTCTGGCGATCACCGCGCATCCCTGGACCACGGCCAACGGATTTTTGACCCCCACGTTGAAGGTACGCCGCGCCGTGATCGAACTGCATTATGGCGCCAACTTCGCAGCGTGGGAGCAGCGCCATCAACAGATTCTGTGGCTGGAGGATGCCGATGCCTGATCGTACGCACTCGCCGCTGCGCGCCTCGCTGCTGGCCCTGTGCCTCCTGGCCGCCGCTCCGTTGTTTGCGTTCGGTCATCATGGCCCGCGTGCGCGCGTTGCCAGCGGCAAGCTGCAGGGTGCGCTTTCAAGCGACGGACAGGTCGTCGAATACCTCGGCATTCCCTACGCCGCGCCGCCGGTCGGCCCGTTGCGCTGGCAGCCGCCGCAGCCCGTCGCTGCGTGGCGTGGCACACGTTCCGCCACGCAGTTTGGCGCGCGCTGCGTGCAGCCGCATTTTTATCCGGATATGTACTTCCGCGATCCAGGGCCGTCGGAAGACTGCCTGACGCTCAACATCTGGCGTCCGGCGCATCCCGCCTGCAAACTTCTTCCGGTGATGGTCTGGATCTTCGGCGGCGGCTTCATCACCGGCGGTACCTCGGAGCCGCGGCAGGATGGAACCAATCTCGCGCGGCTTGGCGTCATCGTTGTTTCCATGAACTACCGGCTCGGCCTCTTCGGCTTCTTCGCGCATCCCGCGCTGGCCGCGGAATCGCCGCAAAAGGCCGCAGGGAACTATGGCCTGATGGATCAGGCGGCCGCGCTGCGCTGGGTGCGGCAGAATATCCACGCCTTCGGTGGCGACCCGAAGAACGTGACCATCTTCGGCGAGTCCGCGGGCTCTATTTCCGTCAGCGCGCAGATGGCTGCGCCCGGCTCCATTGGCCTGTTTGCCCGCGCCATGGGTGAGAGCGGCGGCGCCTTCCGCACGGCTGGCCGTGACTGGCCGTCCCTGGCCACCAGCGAACAGCGCGGCACGACCTTTGCCCAGTGGGCCTGCGGCGCCTGCACCCTGGCGCAATTGCGCGCCATGCCGGCCACCACGCTCATGGGCAAAGCCATCCACTGGCCACACGGCGGTCTGTTCGCCGTCGGCTGGCCCAACGTGGACGGCTATTTTCTGCCGCAATCCCCGGCGGCCATCTACGCGGCTGGCAAACAGGCCCACGTGCCGCTGCTGGCTGGCTGGAACCGCGATGAGGGCGCATTCGCGATGGCCGGGCTGCGCATCCCGCCCGACCTGGCCGGGATGCAGACGCTCGCGCAGAAAGAATTTGGCGCGGACGCTCCGGAGTGGCTGAGGGTATACCACGCCACCAGCGACCCCGAGGCGGGCCGCGCCATCCTGGACTACGAGGGCGACCGCTTCATCGCGTACTCCACCTGGGAGTGGCTGGAGCAGCAGGTCAAGACCGGCGGCGCTCCCGTCTACCGCTACCGATTTGACCAGCCGTCACCAGGCGACCCCAACCATCCAGCCTCGCTGGGTGCCTTTCACTCCGATGACATCGAGTATGTGTTTGGCAATCTCGACTCCCGCCGTGGCGCGCACTGGCGGCCGGGGGACTACAAGCTGTCCGAGGAGATGCAGACCTACTGGGTGAACTTCGCGCTGACCGGCAATCCCAACGGAGCCGGGCTGCCGGACTGGCCGCAGTACGACGCGCCGGAGTGGCAGGTGCTGCATCTTGCGCCGCTCTCACAGGCACGGCCGGATCAACATCGGGCGCGGTATCTATTCCTGCAGGAGAAATGGAAAGCCCAGCCAAATCATGCATCTATGGCAGAAAACGGAGGAAAAGGATAAATATCTCTTCGATATCCTATGTCCGATAACATGTATTCTGTTAAGTCAGGATCACGCACGATTGCCTGCCCCTTTCCACTGCGTCTATCTTGTGCTGAAGGTCATGCGGCCTGCTGGTCATAAGTAGGCGGAGGCTCGGGAAAACAGAAATGCGGTCATGGAAGCCAATACTCGCAACGATTCTCGGATTCCTGGCCATCGGAGTTCTCTGCCTGATATTTTTCCTGTTGCGGGGCTTTCGTGCCACTTCGACGCCATCGGCCTTTGAGACCACCGTAGCCCGTGACCTGCGAAACCTCGCTATTCCCCGGCAGGAACGGCAAAAGAAAAACCCCTTCACCGGCGATTCCGAAGCATTCGAACAAGGGCGTCAGAAGTTTTTCTCACGGTGCGCGGTCTGTCACGGCATCGACGGCAGCGGCAAGACGCAGATCGGTTTGCATGAGTACCCGCGCGTGCCGGACCTTCGAGCTGCCGCTACGCAAAATATGACGGATGGCGAAATCCACTACATCATCGAGAACGGGATCCAACTGAGCGGCATGCCGGCCCTCGGCAGTCCGCACAGAATCTCCGGTCCGGAGAGTTGGAAACTCACACTCTTTGTGCGCAGCCTTCATCGGCTTTCAAAGTCGGAGTTGCAGCAACAAGCCTCCGCTGTCACTTCGGCGCACTACGTCGGCTCCGAAGCCTGCGAAAGATGCCATGCCGATATTTACGAGCGCTGGAAAAAGACGCCGATGGCCAATGTGGTGCGTGATCCGAGGACGCATCCCGATGCCATTCTTCCCGATCTCGCGACGAACCATGTAGCACCGTTCACCAAAGAGCAGGTTGCCTTTGTCTACGGCAGTATCTGGAAGCAGCGGTATTTCACCAAAGTTGGCGACAATTATTACCCCCTGCCGGTGCAGTGGGACATCGGCAATCACAAATGGCTCAGATACGTCACACCCTCACAGGGAGCCGACTGGTGGGCGCATCTCTATCCGCCGGACAACATGCAACGGCCTACTGGCCCAACCTGCGACGGTTGTCATTCCGTCGATTACAACATCCACACCAGGCAGGTCGCGGAATGGAACGTCGGCTGCGAGCGTTGCCACGGTCCCGGCAGCGCGCATGTGGCGCATCCCACACGGAGCAACATCCTGAATCCGGCGCAGATGGATTCCGTGGCGGCGAATGACACATGCATTAACTGCCACTCGCAGGGAAGGCCGCTGACCAATCCCATTGAGGGCAAGTATTACGACTGGC
>JAJXUS010000153.1 GCA_021782675.1 Acidobacteriota bacterium | reverse complement strand
GGTTACCGTGTACTCCCCACCCCAGCCCGCGCCATAAAATCCTGTCCAATCGACCTTGTGTCCGGACGGCACGAGAACCTGCGAAATCTGACCGGCAACCGGATCGCGCGGCCGCGGCGTTGCCCCCAGGCGAAATGCACCCAGGGAGGGCCGGGCGAAGAGCGTAACGCGGCGAAAATGCCGATAAGAAAACTGGGGACCCGCAGCGAAGGACTGGGTGAACACATTCGCTGGCAGCAGGAGCTGATAAGTCGGCGGAATTACGCCCTGCTGGATGAGTGCAAGAATCACCTCGCCCAACTGCTGCTGCGTGGCCGTCGGCAGAAGGTCCGGCTTCAGTACCGCCTGCCCGGCGCTCACACTGTAGTCTCCGCCAACGGCGAGCCAGGATTTCAGGTTCACACCAGACTGCGCGTGGAACCCCGTTTGATTCAAACCAAGCGCCGGACTATTCAGATCGACAAATCCAGCGTAGGCATCGTATTTGCGCAACTCTGTCTGCTGCGCTGCAAGGCTTCCGCCTGCGATTAGAAATATCAGTGAGAACAAGAAGGCACACATCAAAGCGCGTGCAATCTGCGGGGGGCGAACGGGGGTCAGAACAGATTGTGCCATGACGATTTCGGTGAAGCCGACGCCTACAATAGCGCGGTCAATCCTCAATTGTCACGCGAAAAATAATTCGTCAGCGGGCCACGATGGAAGGCTTGCTTCGGGTCAGCGCAATCGGCACTTGCTCCACAATCTCCGCGCTGAAACCCTGCAGTGCTGGCACGTGTGTGGGCGTGTTGGTCAGCAGGCGCAGTTTGTGGATTCCGAGATCGGAAAGAATCTGACCGCCCAGGCCGACCTGACGCAAGGTGCGCTGCTGGCGGTCTTCTGTTCCTTCGCGGGCGCGCAGATCCCGATGAAAGATGAGCCGCGGCAGCACGCCCGGGCTATGCGAGGGATCGATCCCAAAGCCTTTGGTGTTGTTGTGCAGATAGATCAGCGCACCGCGGCCTGCCTCGGCAATCATCGACAGCGAACGGCGCACGACCTCCTGGCAATCACAGAGCGGCGTTCCGAAGACATCGCCAGCCAGGCAATGCGTATGCACCCGCACCAGCACGGGCTCATCCGTGCTCGCCACATCGCCGCGCACCAGTGCGATATGGCTTTCTCCGCCTTCAATATCGCTCTCATAGGCGATCATGCGAAACTCACCAAAGGGCGTCGGCAGCATCGACTCGGCGACCCTGTGGATGTACCGCTCATGCTGCAGCCGGTAGCGGATCAGGTCCGCAACGGTCAGCATTTTCAGCGAATGCTCGCGGCAGAACTCAATCAAATCGGGCACGCGGGCCATCGTGCCGTCATCCTTCATGATTTCGCAGATCACAGCGGCGGGAATCAGTCCGGCCATACGCGCCAGATCGACCGAAGCCTCTGTCTGGCCGGCTCGTACCAGCACACCCCCGCGGCGGGCGCGCAGCGGAAAAACATGCCCGGGCCGGGCCAGATCGCCAGCGGACGAGGCGGGATCAATCGCCACCTGAATCGTACGCGCACGATCATGCGCGGAGATTCCCGTGGTCACTCCCTCGCGCGCTTCCACGCTCTCTGTAAATGCAGTGCCAAAGCGGGACGTATTCTCCTCGGTCATGGGCCGCAGGCGCAGGTGATCCGCGCGATCTTCGGTCAGCGTCAGGCAGATGAGGCCGCGGCCGAACCGTGCCATGAAATTGATGGCATCGGGAGTAACAAATTCGGCGGCGAGCGTGAGGTCGCCTTCATTCTCGCGGTCTTCGTCGTCCACGACGATGATCATGCGACCGGCGCGAATTTCGTCAATCGCCTCTGGAACCGAGATGAAGTGGCCGCTCACGACCCTATTGTAGCTGGAGACTTAAAGGCGGCCGCAGGGCGCGGGCCGCCGGCAGAACGGTTGCAGGCGTATCGCTTAAAGGGACGACTCGATCTCAAAGCCCCAGGCTTCCAAGAGAGACTCCGGAATGTACTTGGAGTTCTTGTTCCGGCGCGCCCACTCCCGCAGCCGGGTGGAGCGCACATATTGATCGGGAGTCAGCTTGTACTCCTTCACAACCTGCTCAAAAGAAGTGACAGTAGGGACGACCGGCCCGATGGGCTCCGGTTTTCCCCAGTTTGGATTTCCACGACGCTTTGCCATAAATCGGTTGATCCTTTGTCCGCCCTGACCCGTCTGCCCAGTGAGGAATGGCGGAAGAGCATTTCGCGGCAAGGTTGCCAGACGTGACCGGCGGCCTTACCCCCAACCCCTAATTTTACAGGGCTTTGCACCACTTTTCAACCGCCGCAGTCTCACCCTGCAACCGGCTTCCGTCAGCTCATCGGGAGCGGATGAAGTGCTTGTTGAATCAGCAGTTCCGCCCCGCGCCAGAAGATTTGCACGCCGATGGCGAGCAGAATAAATGCAATGATGCGCAAAATACCGTGCACTGTCTGGGAAGAGACTTTACGGGAGATCGCCGGTGCATAAGCGTAGGTGAAATAGACCATCACGCATAGCACCACAATGGCCAGAAACAGCCCGAGCTGGCTGAACACGCTGTCGATCGTCAGATGCTCTTCCGCGTGGGCGGCGAGAGTGAGCGTTACAACCACCGTGCCAGGCCCTGCTGTGAGCGGAAACGTGAACGGGTAGAAGAGCTTCGAATCCAGGCTAGCGATGGAATCTGCCGGGTGCGGCGATTCCGCCGGCTGCACGTCCGCATCCGGCTTGTTCAACAACTGCCAGCCCATGGAAGCCAGCACGAGCCCGCCCGCCACCTGGATGACCGGCAGCGAAATTCCAAAGAAGGTCAGGATCAGCGCTCCAATCAGATCCACAACCACAAGAAACAATACCGTGCGCAAAGCGACCCCACGCGCCAGCCGCCGGTAGACAACCTGATCGGCCGGGCCCACCAGGCCAAGGAAGATGATGGCCGAGCCGAAAGGATTTATCAACGGAAACAGCGCGCTGAAGGCTATCGGGAAGAATTCAAACAGATAGACGAGTGGATGGAGAATACGCACATGCATCGGGTGCCTATCACTCTAGCAAAAATGGTCCATACACAAAAAAGACCGGCCGCCCGGGGGAGTGAAGATGGCGGCGCGGTCTTTAGGGAGAATCCAGTTTGTCAGCGAGTGTTCTTGTGGGACTGCTCGCCGGCGCGGACGTGCTCTTCGTGGCTCAGGGAGCGGCCACCAGCTTCGCCGGCACGAACGTGCTCTTCATGGCTCAGGGAGCGGCCACCCTTGGCGCCAGCTTCGCTGCGGCTCATCTTGGACCGTTCATGGGCCTGAGTCGACGCCTCATGCGCGCGACCGGAGTGTTCGTTGGCCCGCGTCGAATGCTCATAGCCGCCTTCATGCTCGCCACGACCGTGACTTTCAGCGGCGCTGCGGTGCGACTTTGCTGCATTCTCATGATGTTCCGCGGCTCTGGTGTGGTATTCGCTTGCCATTTCTTTCTCCTCGGGGGAAGATGTTCCCTATTTAGTCCGATGGCCCTGTCCCAACGCGCGTTGCCCTTCGAACCTTACTGTCCGTAGCGATGTTCGGAAGAACAGAGCAGGTACCAATCCTGCTGTTGCCCACTCTCTGCGACAGGCTTTCTGCATCGCGCGGCGCTCTCACTTTCCGATCATTGTCAAAATAGACAAAGACATCCCGGCTCAATCGCTTTGGCGGCTGCCGGTCACTCGCATATTCCCCATCGACACGCCCGGCTCCATTCCGCCACTGCTCGATCCGGCGTGCCCATTCCTCAATCGCTTTCGGCTTATAGCCGCTGGCGTATAACTCCTCCGATCCATGCAGGCGGCAGTAGACAAAGTCTGACGTCACGTCCATCAGCCGCGGCCACTCGACGGTATCCGCACACACCAGCGCCACCTTGTATCTGCGCAGCAGACGAATAAATTCCGGGCTTCGGAAGGATTCATGCCGAATCTCCATGGCGTGACGGACGCGGCGCTTTGGCGCTGGATCGAGAAACGCGCGGTTACGCATCCGGCTGTCATGCTGGGCGGCCAGAGCAGCCAGCGCCTCCGTATCGTGCGGCAGCGCGGCCAGAAAAGGCTCGATCCGCTGCAAGTCGTATTGGAAGTTCGGCGGAAACTGCCAGAGAAAAGGGCCCAGCTTCATTCCTAGCGCCAGCATGCCGGACGCAAAGAAGTTAGCAAGCGGCGTCTCAAATCTCCGCAGACGCAGCGCGTGGGTAATAAATCGGGAACCCTTCAGCGAGAAGACAAAGCCCTCAGGTGTGCGGGCAGCCCATGCTGCGAAACTAGCGGGCCGCTGCAGCGAATAAAACGTGCCGTTGATTTCAATGGAATTGAGGGCGCGTGACGCAAATTCCAGTTCGCGTGCCTGCGGCAGGTCCGCAGGATAGAAAACGCCGCGCCATGGTGGATAGGTCCACCCTGAGATTCCGATGCGGACGGCGCCCGGACGGGACACTGTTACTGAGCGTTACCGGCGCGGAGCTCCCGCAGTGTGTCGAGAGACGCCAGGATTTGCGCACTCTGCTGCCGCAGCATGTCGCGCACGTCGCCGGGGAGCATGTTCTTATCGATCGCTTCGCCATAGACGCGCGACGCCTCTTCTTCTTCCTGCGCCACGGTTTCGAGCATCGACGCGTCGCCCGCGCCCATTTTGGCTTTAATGTCACCCCAGATGCGCTGCGCCGTTCCGATCGCCGTGCCGCCCTCCTTCACGTCGTGGACGCCGAGCCGGTGCAGCTCATTTTCCAGTTCAGCGGCAAATTCAGCGCGCAATTGACTCTGCTCCAAAAGAAATCGCTTGGCCGGTTCATGCTGAATTTGACCGGCGACCGATAACATTCCCTGGTGCCCGTCGTGCAGCACCTGAATCAATGAACCCAAAACCTTGATGGTGTTTTGATGATTGGACATGAATCCCCCGCGACTTGAGATGGCCAGCGCCTCCGGGGTGTTGCACTGCCCCGGCGAACGCCTTGCGAACCGCCCCTTGCCACGCTACGATAGATGAGGTTGGGTGCAATCCTCCTTATCGACGCCACGGAGAGAGAGTTCCAGCACGCGGAAGTGGTGAAATGGCAGACACACCATCTTGAGGGGGTGGCGCCGAAAGGCATGGGGGTTCAAGTCCCCCCTTCCGCACCAGGATTTGCCCGGTGGTTCTCGGGGCTACAACCGGCCGCCGGATTTGCTCGATACCCTCAACGTGACGAAACCATGATTTATTTCATTACCGTTATCCACATCATCGTCTGCCTGGCGCTCATCGGCATTGTGCTGCTGCAGCCGGGCACGGGGGCTGACCTGGCCGGCGCCTTTGGCGGTCAGGGTTCGCAGACCGCATTCGGCCCCCGCGGCACAGTCAACGTGCTCACAAAAGTTACGACCTGGCTGGCGATTATCTTTGCCATCACTTCCATCTCCCTTACCGTCCTGGTAGCGCGGGAAGGCAGTGGCCGCTCCGTGTTGAGTGGCATTAACACCGCGCCAGTTTCAACCCCAGCGCCCGCCAAGCATAAGTAACTGCCGCGGCACGAACTTCTTCTTCCTGCGCGTGCATTCATGATCGTTGAAACATTTCCCGTCGGGCCGCTGGGGTGCAACTGCACCCTGCTGGCCGACGAAACGACGCGACGCGCGACCGTTGTCGATCCCGGCGAAGACCTGCCCGCGATCACGCAGCGGCTGCAAAAGCACCAGCTCTCGGTCGAACAGATCCTCATCACGCACGCGCACATTGATCACGTTGGGGCAGCGCTGCAT
>JAJXUS010000152.1 GCA_021782675.1 Acidobacteriota bacterium | reverse complement strand
GGTCCGACATGTCCACTGCGTTGTAATCGCGGCCGGCGATGGCCGCGCCATAGGCGGCAAAGTGCTTGACGCACGCGGCGATGGAGTCCGGGTTGCTGAGGCTGCTGCCCTGGTAGCCCTGCACGTAAGCGCGGGCGATGGCGGAGCCAAGAAACGGCGACTCACCGGCACCCTCCACAATACGGCCCCAGCGCGCATCGCGCGCAATATCCACCATGGGCGAAAAGGTCCAGCGGATGCCCTCGGCGCTGGCCTCCTGCGCCGCCATGCGAGCGGTCTGGCGCACCAGATCGGGGTCAAAGCTCGACGCCAGCCCGAGCGGTACGGGGAATACGGTGCGGTAGCCGTGGATTACGTCCAGCCCGTACAGCAGCGGGATATGCAGGCGGCTCTTCTCCATGGCAATGTGCTGATAGGCATTCGTCTGTTTCGCACCGACAACGTTCAGCAGGGAGCCGACCTTGCCCTCTGCGATCAACTGGTCATAGCTGCCGCGGTTGCCGCCCGGGCCGGTGGCAAAGCCGCCGGAGTACTGCACGAGCTGGCCGACCTTCTCCTGCAGCGTCATTTTGGCCAGCAGAGCGTCTACTTTTTTGTTTAACGTTGCATCGGCCAGTTGTGCGTTGGGGATGGTCCTGGTGGCTGTCATGGAATTTGAGGTGCCGCGAGTAGGTTTGCGGCGTGCTTGGAGAGTTGCAGCGCCGGCCAGAAGCACAAGCAGGGCCGCTGTCTGCAGGGAGCGGCGAGGAAGCATAGTCATGGCACCTCCGATACTAGAACATCGGATGGCGCGGCAGAAGGCGTGGTTTTCTGCCCGCGCCGCATGTTCGAGCGATGGCCCGTGGAACTCGGTAGCCGGATTCGGATAGTCTTTGCATGACGAATATGCGTCGGCTGATGGTGTACTTCCGCAGAACGGCAGAAAACTGCGCGCGCAATGACGTGCAGATGCTGGCGCGCGCCGCGGCCTACTCAGCGATCCTGTGCGTTTTTCCCATATCGCTGATCGTGGCAGCGGTGCTGGCATCCACACCGGCGGCGCCGTTTGTGAAATCGGAGCTGACGGGCATGCTGAATCAGATGTTCCCGCCGGATGTTCCGCCGCTGGTTCTGTCGTATTTTCAACAGCAGCACCGCTCCTTCCGGCTGATCCTTTCCTCAGCCGTCGTTATCCTGCTGGCTTCAAACAGTGTCATGACGACGCTGATGGAAGCCATGCGGCGCGCCTACCGCCTGCCGGAAAATGGCTGGAGTGTCGGACGGCAGATCTTCATTGCTTTCATTCTCACCTTTCTGTCTTTTGTGCCACTGGCGCTGGCTTCTGTCTTTGTCGTCTTCGGGCATCAGATTGAAATGTGGATGAACTACCAGTCTTCCTACGATCTTCGGCCGCTGGTGCTGATCGTAGCGCGGCTGGTTCGATGGACGCTGGCGCTGTTGACCAGCGTCACCGTGCTGACGATCATTTACCACATTGGCACGCCGCGCACGCAGTCGTGGCGGCGCGTGCTGCCGGGGGCGGCGCTGGGCACCGCGCTGTGGTTCGCTTCTACGCTGGCCTTCGGCTGGTATGTAACCCGGCATGCCCATTACAAGCAGGTGTATGGGTCGCTGGGCGCAGGCGTTGCGCTGCTGATCTGGCTGTACATCGTGCTGATCAGCGTCATTATTGGAGCAGAGTTCAACGCCGCCGTTTATCCTAAGCCGGATTAGCCGGCGGTCGATCGAATCGGGCCCGCTCTCTGCAGCAGATTCGTCCCGTCGCTTACAATCGAGAAAAGATTCCAAATCGCGGGAGCAGGAATGCGCACTTCGCTGGTATCGGACAGCCCTCGGCGCGCCAAGATCGTGGCGACCATTGGACCGGCAAGCAACAATGAAAATACGTTTCGGGAACTTCTTCGCGCCGGGCTCGATGTTGCGCGGTTAAATTTTTCTCACGGCACACAGCCGGAAAAGCTTCGTCTGATCCAGATGATCCGGCGCGTCTCCGCGGAGGAAGGCAAGCCCGTCTGCATTCTGGGCGATCTGCAGGGTCCGAAGATACGGACTGGAAGGTTGCGCAATCGCATTCCGGTTTCTCTGAAGGCCGGCCAGAACCTGACCATCACGCCGCGCGATGTCGCCGGCACCTCCACCCTGATTGGGACGACGTTTCCCACGCTGGCGGAAAATCTGGAAGAAGGCTCGCGCATCCTGCTGTCGGACGGCCTGATCGAACTGATCGTTCAGCGAATCCGCGGCGTGGACGTTGAATGCCGTGTGGTCAACGGCGGCATGCTTGGCGAGTTCAAAGGGATTAATCTGCCGGGCATTGCCGTGCGTGTTCCATCCCTGACGGCCAAAGACGAAGGTGATCTCGAGTTTGCTGTGAACAACGGCGTCGATATGGTCGCGGTCTCCTTTGTCCGCACGTCCGAGGATGTGCGTCTGGTGAAGAATCGGGTGGCGGCTCTTGGCGCGGAGACCTGGATTATTGCGAAGCTCGAAAAGCCGCAGGCGATTGAACATCTGGAGAGCATTCTCGAGATCGCTGATGGCGTGATGGTGGCGCGCGGCGATCTTGGCGTGGAAATGCCGCCGGAGAAGGTGCCCGCGATTCAGAAGCGCGTCATCCGTCGTGCTGCAGAGCTGCGCAAGCCGGTAATCACGGCGACACAGATGCTGGAGTCGATGATTGAAAATCCGCGCCCTACGCGGGCGGAAGCCAGCGATGTGGCGAACGCCATCTACGACGGGACCGACGCAGTGATGCTTTCGGCGGAGAGCGCCGCGGGCAAATATCCAGTGGCGGCGGTAGCCATGATGGCCAAGATCGTCAGCGAAACCGAGTCGCAGATGCGGTTCGACGGCCAGCGGTATGTTTACCACCCCGACGGCGGCCTGACCATTCCCGAGACCATCTGCGAGTCCATGGCGCACGCTGCCGACGATCTGGATTTGGCAGCCATCGCGGTATTTACTGAAACGGGTGCGACCGCGCGCGTGCTTTCGAAGTATCATCCCGCGCCTCCGATCTTTGCGATGAGTAGTGTGGAAGCGGTGATTCGCCGCATGACACTGCTGTGGGGCGTGCATCCGATCCTGTGCCCCAAGCTGCATCACACCGACATTATGGTGGAGACGGCCGAGGCAATGCTGAGCCGCGCGGGCTGTGTCAAGCCGCGGCAGATTCTCGGTATCGTCGCCGGAACCCGCACCAAGAGCGGATCGACAAACTTCATGCGGCTGCACATGGTGGGCGACTCCGATCAGACGGCGCGCAAGCGCAGCGACGCACCGGCCGCGAAAAAGAAGCAGGTGGCGCGCCGCACTGCGGCCGCGCGTTCCGCGGCTGCCAAGCGGCCGGCGACTCCACCCAAGCCCGCTGCGACTCCTGCCGCCCGCAAGCCCGCAAAGAGCGGCCGCGCGGAGCGGGCATAGACGGACGGCGCAGGGAAGCTGACGCGGGGCGCGCATGGGAAAAATCCGCGTTCTTTCGGATCAGGTTGCCAACCAGATTGCGGCTGGAGAAGTGGTTGAGCGGCCGGCCTCGGTCGTGAAAGAGCTGCTGGAAAACGCTCTGGACGCGGGTGCGCAGCGGATTCGCATCGACGTGCAGGCGGGCGGCCGTCAGATGATCCGCATCGCCGACGACGGCTGCGGCATGATGCGGGATGACGCGCTGCTGGCCTTCGAGCGTCACGCAACCTCAAAGATCCGATCCAGTGACGACCTTCTCACGCTGGCCTCGCTCGGTTTTCGCGGCGAGGCGCTGCCTTCGATCGCCTCAGTGGCGCGCGTGCATCTGCAGACGCGGACCGCTGAGGCCTCGACCGGAACCGAGCTGGAAATTGCCGGCGGCAAGATTCTGCGGGTCGAAGATTGCGGGGGGCCGGCCGGAACCACGTTCACGATTCGCGATCTGTTTTTCAATACGCCGGCGCGCAAGAAGTTTTTGAAGTCGGAGCAGACGGAGCTGTCGCACATCGCCGCGCTGGTGACGCACTATGCGCTGGCCCATCCATCGCGGCACTTTGAGCTGCATAGTGCAACCCACGCGCTGCTTGAAGCGGCGCCTGTCTCCCGCATTGCCGATCGCATCTTCCAGATCTTTGGCCGCGACACGCTGGACCGCCTGATGCCCGTGGCCGCGGAGACGAATTTTGAGCGGGCCGGCATTCCCGCGCCGCCGCCGTGGAAGCGCGAGCCTGACTGGCAGCCGCCAGTCCCTGGCGTGCTGCGCCTGCATGGCTTTGTCTCGCGGCCGGAGCTGCAGAAGCTGAATCGCAACTCGATCTACATCTTCGTCAACCAGCGGCTCATCCGCGACCGGCTCATCCAGCACGCGCTGATCGAGGGATATCGCAACGTCATTCCGCCCACTTCCTTCCCGGTGGTGCTGTTGTTTCTGGAGATGCCGCCGGAGGAGGTCGATGTCAACGTGCATCCGGCCAAGACGGAGGTGCGCTTCCGCCAGCAGGCGTTTGTGCATGACTTTGTTCGCGACGCCGTGCGCAATGCGCTGGTAAAAACGCGCCCGGCGGCCAGTTTTCTGCAGGCGCTGGCCGAGCATGCCACCATGACGCCGGCGCTGATGCCGGATGTTTCGCCGCTGCCAGGCGAGCCGGCCGATGCCGGGCCCGTCGCGCCGCTACCCACAACCCTGCCGGACGGTGTGGCGCTGCCGCCCTCGCCGAATCTATCCGACGGCGGATCAGCATTTCCTGTCAGCGAGCCATTTCTCGCGGACGATGCTGGCCGCTTCACCCTCCGTGAGCCGGAGCTGCCTGCCGTGCCGCAACGGTTGCCGCTCGCGCAGCAGGAACCGGCGGACGCCGCGCACGAGACAATGCCCACGCTGCACGGGCTGGCCTCGCTGCGCCCGCTGGGGCAGATCGATGATTCCTTCATCCTCGCGATCAATGCCGAAGGGCTGTGGATCATCGATCAACATGTGGCGCATGAGCGGGTGCTGTTCGAGAAAATCTCCCGCGAGCGCACGGTGGAGCAGGTGCAGCGCCAGCGGCTGCTGATGCCGGTGCTGGTCGATCTGAAGCCGGAGCAGATGCCGCTGTTCGCGACCGTGGCGGCAGAGCTGGAGCGCAATGGCTTTGAGGCTGAGCCCTTCGGCGCCCGGACGATTGCGGTGAAGGCCGCGCCGGTGGGTCTGGCTGGCGCTGAGCTGGAGCGCACGCTGACCGAGATCCTGGAGCAGACGGAGCGCGAGCAGCAGGCGGAGAATCTTGAGACGCTGCGGCGGCGTATTGCGGCCTCCATCGCCTGCCACGCGGCCATCAAGGTACACACTCCGCTGGAACCAGCCAAAATTGACTGGCTGCTGTGCGAACTGGCGCAGACCGAGCACCCGACGAGCTGCCCGCACGGCCGCCCGATCGCGCTACGGTATTCTTTAAGAGAGATTCAGCGCGCCTTTCAGCGCATCTAGCACGTAGCGATTCGTACCGATGATGGACCAGCGTTCGCGCCTGCCTGCAAACCTAGGAAGAAGGACATATTGAACGCGGAACAGCTCAACTCGGCAAGACTGGCTCGTTGGAGCCAGAACGGCGAAGCACGACTCACGCTGTAAGCAGCGTCGGAGTGGATCGACGAAATTGGCTTTTGCCCGTACGTGCCCATGGGCCTGACCGGCAGCGCCCCTGCTCCCAGTTTTGTTGAGGCGGTCGTGGGTCGTCCGGCGCAAACTCCCAGCGCAGCGGAACGCGCTCGGGCGCTGGAACTGCTGGCTCGCGTCATCGAAAACTCTACTATCGTGCCGCTGAAACTGGGCGCGTCGCTCAGCGATCA
>JAJXUS010000151.1 GCA_021782675.1 Acidobacteriota bacterium | reverse complement strand
TTCCGATCTTACCTGGGACAAGGAACTGGAACTGGTGTGCCCGGCCAACAAGATCGGCAAGGTGGATGTCTATTTTGTTCCCGGTCACGGCAACGATCTCTCCAACATCGAACCTGATGCGGCCTTCGATCCCCTGGTGGCGCTGCTGCAGAATGGGCCGCGCAAGGGAGGCGATGCGGACGTTGTCCGGGAAGTGGGCAGCTTCCCTGAGCTGGAAGGATTCTGGAGGTTGCACGCCAGCGTCGCATATCCGGATCTGGATGGAGATCCGCACTACATTACCAATGTGACGGATCGGCCGGATGCTGCCTACCCGCTTGTACTCGACATCACCAGGGACGGCAAAATTACGGTGACAAATCCGCGCAACGACTTCAGCAAGACGTATCACGCGCGCGGCACCGAGGCGGGATACTGACGCCATCTGCCATCATTGTCCGGTCGCCATAGGCGGCGGACAGTATCCAAATGTCTCATCGAGCACTGCGGCAACGGCCAGCGCCGTTTCATCCTCGAACGGCCTGGCCGCAATCTGTACGCCGATCGGCAGTCCTTCCTGTGAGCGGCCCACGGGGACGACGGCGGCGGGCGCAGCCAGCGCGTTGAACCACTGGGTGTGACGCACAGCATCGAGATATTCGACTGTCCGACCTTCGATCATCCAACTGCGCTCGCCATGGCGAAACGCGGGGATGCTGGCCACCGGACAGAGCAGCACCGGGTACTGCTGCATCTCGGCGAGCATTCTGGCGCGGATGAGGTCCAGCTCGGCCCAGGCTTCGAGCAACTGCGTGGCGGTAAGAGGCTGCGCCGACTCAGCGATGCTTAGAAACTCAGAGAAGATGGGACTTAGTTGTTCCCGCCTACCGCGGATTGTGGGCTCATAGAACATTGCGCCGCACTGCACAAAGAATGTCCACCACAAGCGGCGCAGCGCCTCGAGAGTGCGTGGACGAAAGGGCTCGACGCGAAATCCAGCAATCCTTAATGCTTCGGCTGCGGCTTGCACGGCGGCTCGCGTCTCCTCCGTAACTGGAACCAGCCCATCGTCTTCGAAATAGCCAATCGTCAGCGCCCGCAGTTCTTCGCGGCTGCGCTCACGCCGGGGCACGGGAGGACTGGCGGGATCGCAGGAATCCTGGCCGCTCAAGATTCGAAACAGCAGCGCCACGTCTTCCATGGTGCGGGCCATGGGTCCGATTGCGCCGAGAATTGAAAACGGCCCAACGCACGGCGGCAGGTGGCCTTGGCCGGGAATGCGTCCTGGGGTGGGCTTGAGGGAGCAGATGCCGGTGAAATGCGCGGGGACGCGCACCGAGCCGCCGCTGTCACTGCCCAGGCCGGCTGCCGACATGCCCGCAGCGATGGCCGCCGATTCGCCGCCGCTCGATCCCCCGGGTGTTCTCTCCGGATTCCACGGATTTGAGGTGCGCCCGTGCAGCAGGTTTGCGGTTTCGTAGGCCATCAGGAACTCAGGGCAGTTGGTGGTGCCCAGAATGAGCGCGCCCGCGCGGCGCAGCCTGCCCACCACCACAGCGTCCTCGCGCGGCGTCTCGCCGCGGTTCAGCTTGCTGCCGATTTCGCAGCGTAGGCCGGCGGTGGCAATCGAAGACTTGACGGTAACCGGCAGTCCATAAAGCGGCCCTCGCGCGCCCTTCCACTCGTCCATGCTGCGTGCCTCAGCACGCACACGCTCGGGGTCGAAATCCGCAAAGACATTGAGAGCCGGATTCAGCCGCTCGATTTGGCGCAGATGCGCCTCGGCCAGTTCCGTCACGGACAGGCCGCTGCGCAAGTGCTTCAATTGCTCGACTGCTGATGCGAGATGGATGGGAGGGGCGGCTTCGCTCATCCTGTTGACTCCGGGATCTGCTTTGCCCCTCGTTCTACCGCTTCAACTCCACGTACTTGCGGCCCTCGTAGAGGCGGAAGCTCATGCCCGGCTCCGCGAGAAGTTCCAGGGGGCGCGGCCGCTCCAGCTTGCTGTCGGTGGAGGCATCGACGGTTGTTACGATGTGGCCGCCCACATCTGTGACGGCGAACTTGTCGCCGGCGATGAAGCCGATGCCGTAGGTGCCCGCGCCCACCTGGGTTCCATTCACGTGGATGGGAACCTCGGTAATCAGATAGGCCTGAAACTTCGCAGCCACTGCATTGGAGTACCCGGACGTATCCACAAGGCTGGCCAGCAAATAGTATCCGTCGGCAAACTTCACTCCGCCGGAGTTGCGCAACTCGGTGGTTGTGATTTGACCGCGATAAAAAACTCTGGGCGGAATCAGCTTTTCAAGTTGCGCCGGTTCCAGAACGGTTGCTTTCTCCTGCGCCATCACCGCAATGGGTGCAGCCAGTACCGCCAGCGCCAGCATACTGCTTGCCGCAAGCCTTGCAATCGGACCCTTTGTCATTGCCTTTCCTCCTGTTGTTGAAATGCAGTTCAGTCGGAAGCGATCCACATCTGTGAAGCGCAATGGTGCTGGATGGAACGTTGACTACTGGATTGTACCGGCACGATCGTCTCTCGGCGTGGACGGAATCCATTGATAGTTGAAGCGATGCAACCCGGTGGGATTGCCGGAGACAAAGCGGTCGTTCCAATCAAGACGAAACTTGAGCGTGGCAGCGGTGGCCGGATAACCTACGCCGTCGGCATACGGATACGATCGCATGGCATGGAAGGGAAGAGGCTCGACGGTAAACGGCATCGAATCCCAGAAGTCCATGTCCTTTTCATACCCGTTCGCATAGAAAAAGTAATCGCGTTTCCAGTGCGGGGGAAGCGCAGGCAGCGCGGAGGTGTCGAACTCGGCTGCGATTCCCTCGCCGGCGCCGAAGATAGCAAAGTGGTCGTCTACGCTCTTGATCAGGGGCGTGACATCGCCCAAGCGCGTGTAGTTGCCACGCTCGCGCTGGAAGGGGCCGGTAAGGCTCACGACATCGTAGTTGTACCTCAGGTCGCCTGGGCTGGAGCCATCGATCTCTTTCGGATAGCCGCGGAACTGCTCGGTAGCGGAGCTAAGCGGCAACTCGGTTGCGCGGAACTGGCCTTGGGCATGGTTATCGATTAGCACCTGGTCCCAGTAGATCTGCAGGTTGGTCATCAGCCGGATGCGCCGCGTGCCGGGCGGCAGCTTCCCGCTCAGGTCCACGATGATAGTGCGCTCCAGGCCGGCGGGGAATCCGGCTTCGCCGGTCACGCGCCGCCAGGTGCCGTCCGCAAGCTGCGCTTCCACGTAGGGGGCAATGGGCCGAACGCCCGCTTGCCACGCAGCATAGAGCGAGGTGGCGCTGAAGTAGTTCACATAGCCGGTCATGAGCAGGCGCAACGGAGCTTTGGTGTCGATGGCGCCAAGGTCCACCGTCAGCGCGTGGAGATTGGCGAAGCCGTCATAGGGCAGTGTCGTAAATCCGGCGGCAAACTGGTGATCGCGGCGGAGCAGCGTATCCAGCACGTCCTGTCCGTCGCCGTCCCACGCGCCAGCCGGCGTTCGCGCATCCACGCTGGCCACTACGCGCCCCGAGGCGAACGGGGGATTATCGAGGAAGCGCTCATCGGGATTCACCTCCGCGCCATCGGGGTGGTCCACGGCTACCATCCGCAACTGGTCGATGTAGTTCACTTCCTCCATCGGCTCCATGAAGCGGACGCTGATTTTTCCGTTCACCGCTGCTGCGTCCGCGCCATCGACTTTGACCCACTCGCTGGGGCGCGGAATGTTGCGCCGGGTGGGCGTAAACCAGTGGCCAACCACGCCCGCACCGATCACGTCGGTCACAAACTTGTAGGTATGCCCATTCCAGACGAACAGAACCGGGCAGGAGCTGCCGCGGCGGTCCACTTCTTTGATGTCGATGGTTTCGGTGCTCGGCGGATTGAGCTCGTCCTGCAGCACGCCGGTGGGCCAGAGGATGCGCAGGACGTCGATGCTTTCGGCTTTGCCCAGCCCAACCAGCAATTGCGGCGGCCCCTGCGTGGCGTAGCCCGAGGCCCCCGGCAGTTCCCATTTCTGCCACAGTCCGTTCGCAAATACCTCTACCTTAACCCCCAGCGCCGTCTTATTGTCAGCGCCGCCCAGCAAATCGATGCGCACAAAGTGATTCTTGTTCGCCCCCAGGTTGCGCAGCAGTACGGGGGGCGCATTGCGCTGCAGCACAATCAGGTCCGGCGCGCCATCGTCTTCAAGATCGGCTGCAATCAGTCCGCGCGGATCGCTCAGCTTCACCGCGTCAAGACCGAGCGCCTGGCTCACGTCTTCGAACTCGCCACCCCGGTTGCGCAACACTCTCACCTCGGGCCCGGTCTGGGTTTCGACGATGGCGGCGAGATCGATCCAGCCGTCGTTATCAACGTCGATGGGCGTCAGTCCCCAGCCACGCAGCGCGCCTTGCAGAGGAAGGGGCACACGTTCGAAGCGCCTGCCCATGTGATCAGGACTCTCGGCATTGCGCCACAAGGTCAGGCCGGGGGGGCCGTCGTGCGTTACGGAAATGTCCATCCAGCCATCCTTGTTGAAGTCAAAGACGGCAATTCCCGTGGTGGGCGGCAGGTTTTCGCCTTCATACAGCGGCTGCGCGGGATACTTGCCTTCGCGCGGATTGATGTGCAGAACAGGCGCGGCCGCAGCACCGGTCACCGCAATGTCCACGGCGCGATCGTTGTTGAAGTCGGTGAGAATTGCAGCAGCGGTTTTCCCACTTCCGCCCAATCCCGTCTCCTGGGTCTGTTCGCTGAAGTTTCGGTCGCCATTGTTGCGCCAAAGCACATTTGATTCGCCACCGGCCTGCAGCGGTGCGCCAGTAAGAAAAAGATCGAGATCGCCGTCATGGTCGTAGTCGATGAAGGTGATTCCGGTGGGCCGGTTGCGCGGCGCCAAACCAGAAGCGGCCGTCACGTTCTGAAACTTGCCATGCCCCAGATTGCGAAACAGGAGAACGGCATCATCCATGGCCACGGCCAGGTCGTTGAGTCCGTCGCCGTCGTAGTCTCCCACGGCGCAGGCCACGGCGTTGCCACTGGCCTTTAACCCCAGGTCTGGCGCGTCAAGCTCAGCAAAGCTGCCATCGGCGCGGCGCTGCAGAATGCGAATCGCCTGCGCGCCTGACTGCATCAGCACCAGATCCATCTGTCCTGTGCCGGCTGCATCCATCATGCAGCCGCCGCCGGTAGTCGTCCAGGCCGACGCGGCGTTCGCAGGCGACATGGGCTCGGCGAGCAGGCGCACCGGAATCATCTGACGCTGCAGCGACTCAGGCTCTTTGATCGCGGTCACCGTGGAGTAATGGCCTTGCTCTCCGTAAGCGAGGCTGATGGGTGTTCCGATCTTTGTGCTCGTCAGGTGCTGGAAACGCTTTAACGCCTCCTGGGCCTTTGCGAGATTGCCGGTGCGCATGAGAGAACGGGCCAGGCCGAACTCCGCCGAGGCATGATAGGAATTGATTTCAAGTGTCTTCTGGAAGAGCGGGATGGCCTTGGCGAATTGGCCCATCTCTTCGTAGCAGGCTCCTTCAAAGTAGAGCGAATCCGCATCGTGAGGATCAAGGGTCATCGCGTGCTCGAAGCTGGCCGCCGCCTGAGCTAACTGGTATTTCGAGTGTTGCGTCAAGCCCAGGTTGTACCAGGCTTGCGCGCTATCGGGATCGATATCAATGGCCTTGCGCAGCACCTGCTCGGCGTCATTCAGCTTTTGCAGCGTGTAGAGTGCGATTCCCTCGTTGATCTCCGCTTGGGCGAAACCGGGATCCATCTTGAAAGCTGCTGCAAAAGCCCCAGCAGCGCGTTCCGTGGACTGCTGACCCATGAACGCAACACCTTGATTGTT
>JAJXUS010000150.1 GCA_021782675.1 Acidobacteriota bacterium | reverse complement strand
CGCGGCCGGCTTCATCGGCTCGTGGCTGACGCAGGCGTTAGTGGAGCGCGGCGAGACGGTCCGCGCTCTGGACAACTTCTCCACCGGCAAGCGGGAAAATCTCGCTCCGTGGATGGATCGCATCGAGCTGCATGAAACGGACCTGCGCGATGCGGCCGCCGTAGCCCGCGCCTGCAAAGGCGTCGATGTCATCTTTCATGAAGGCGCGATTCCTTCCGTGCCGCTGTCCGTGAAAGACCCCCGCACCAGCCATACCGCCAACATTGACGGCACCTTTAACCTGCTGGAAGGGGCGCGCAGCGCGGGCGTGAAGCGCGTGGTGTATGCCGCGTCCTCCTCGGCGTATGGCAATAAAAATCCGCTGCCCCAGAAAGAGACCATGCTGCCCGGCCCGCTGTCGCCCTATGCGGTGCAGAAGCTGACGGGCGAGCTATACCTGCGCAGCTTCTGGGAAGTGTACGGGCTGGAGACGGTCGCGCTGCGCTACTTTAATATCTTTGGTCCGCGCCAGGCGCCGAATTCGCCCTACAGCGGCGTGATGGCCAGGTTTGCGCGGCAGATGCTGCGTAACGAGCAGCCGACGATCAACGGCGATGGCGAGCAGAGCCGCGACTTTACCTATATTGAGAACGTTGTCCAGGCCAATATGAAGGCGGCCAGCGCGCCGGCGGAAAAAGTTGCGGGCCGCGTCTTTAACTGCGCCTGCGGCCAGCCCTTCACGCTGAACCAGACCTACACGATGCTGGCGGAACTGGCCGGATACAAGAATCCGCCGCGCTACGGCCCGCCGCGCGAAGGCGACATCAAGCACTCCTACGCCGATATCTCCGCCGCGCGGGAGGCGTTCGGCTATGAGCCGGCTGTGGACTTCGCCGAAGGCCTGCGGCGCACCGTGGACTGGTACCGGGAGCAGCACGAGGCGGAAATATCCCGCGAAGTGCTGGCCGGCGCACGCAGCTGACGGGTGCCTGACCGGCACCCCAACGGCAATTCCCGTAACGAAAGTGTTGACGCGCACCCCGGCGGACTCGATGATGGGGGAAACGATCCGCCAATCCTCCGGGTGCTTCGATGTTGCGTTCCCCCCTGCGCGCGGCGTGCTGCCTCGCGTTGTTTCTGCCAGCCGTTCTGCGCGCCCAGGCGCCGCAGACGCCGGCCCATTGGCGGAATACGCAGGAAGCCGGGATAGTCGCCAGCCGAATGCGGGCGCGGTCGTTTCTGCTGGCGCGAGTGGCGCAAAACAAAGCAGCCGCCGCGTTGCGTCTGCGCGGCATGCGGCAGGCGCTGGCCGTGCCGCTGCTGCAGTCTGCCAACAATCCCTGGCAGCCGGTGGGGCCTTCGAGCATTACGACGAGTGCATTTGGTGCGGTCTCCGGCCGCGTTACGGCGCTGGCCATCGCCCCGTGGGACGCCTCCGGAAACACCGTGTACGCCGGCTCGACGGGCGGTGGCGTCTGGAAGTCAACCAACGCCGCAGCCAGCAATCCCACCACCGTCACCTGGCAATCGCTCACCGATGATCCCGCCGCATTTTCCGGCGTAAACATCACCTCACTCAGCATCGGCGCGCTGGGCATCCAGCCGGGCAGCGCGGTGAACGGCGTCGTTCTCGCTGGCACAGGCGATCCCAACGATGTGGCGGACTCCTATTATGGTGCGGGCATTCTGCGCTCGGCCGATGGCGGCACCACCTGGACGCTGATTACCCAAAGCAGCGACGCCTTCGCGGGCGGTCTGACCAACTACAGCTTTGTCGGCGATGCGTTTTCCGGGTTCGCGTGGAGCACGGCGAACCCGCAGCTGGCGGTCGCCGCGGTGACCGATTCCTACGACGGCTTCGTCAACGACATTAATAACAGTGGCAACGTGAATGTTGCCGAGGCCGGCCTGTACTACTCGCCGGATGGCGGACAAACCTGGTACCTGTCGACGATCGAAGACGGTCCGAATCAGATCATCCAATCCTCGCAGACCACCATCCCCAGCGCGTTTCCGGGGGTGCCGGTCAGCTCGGTCGTCTGGAACGCGCAGCGGCAGATGTTTTTCGCCGCGGTGCAGTACCACGGTTACTACCAGTCGGCGGATGGCGTCACCTGGACGCGAATGACGCACCAGCCCGGACCCGCGCTGAGCAGCACCAACTGTCCATCGAACCCGGGCACGCTGGGCAGCAACTCCTGTCCGCTGTTCCGTGGCGTGCTGAGCGTACAGCCCGTCACGGGCGACATGTTTGCGCTAACCGTTGACAGCAATGGTGCCGACGAAGGTCTGTGGCGCGATGTCTGCAATGCCAACGCCAGTGGATGCGCCAATCCCGTTGTGCAATTCGGGGTGCAGATCGCGGATAGCGCCCTCGACGATGGCAGTACCCCCGGGGTCATTCCGCAAGGCACCTACAATCTTGCGCTGGCTGCCGTGCCCAGCGGCTCCGATACCTTATTGTTCGCGGGCACCGCCGACATCTTTCGCTGCAGCCTGAGCGCCGGCTGTGTGTGGCGCGATACGACGAACGCGGATACGTGCAACTCCGGCAGCGTTGCGCCCGCGCAGCATGCGATTGCCGCGCTGGGTCCGCCTGCAGGCGCTTCGTTGCCGCTCGTCTACTTTGGCAACGATGGCGGGCTGTGGCGTTCGGCCGACGGCGTCGCGCAGAGCGGGCCCACCTGTTCGAGCAGCGATGCCTCTCACTTTCAGAATCTGAACGCTGCGCTGGGATCGCTGGCGGAGATCAACGGTCTGGCCGATGACCCGACCGACGCCAACCGGCTGCTGGCGGGGTTCGGCGTGCTGGGCTCCGCGGCGACGGCCGACATGGGTGCCTCGGCGTGGCCGCAGCTCACCGCCGGTTTCAGCGCAGGGACTGCCATCGATCCCGCCAATCCGGCTATCGAGTATCTGACTACGGCGCCGGGCATCTCCATCGCGCAATGCACGCTCGGCGCCAATTGCACGGCCGCGGATTTTTCCGCGCCCGGCATCACCGCAGCGCAGGTCGGCAACGACCAGTCCCTGACCGAGATTCCCTACGCGCTGGATGCAGCCGACAGCGCCAATCTGATTCTCGGCACCTGCCGCGTGTGGCGCGGGCCAGCTACGGGCGGCAACGCATGGAGCGCCGCGAACGCCATCAGTCCCATGCTCGACGGACATCCGGAGCCGGAGTGCAGCGGCAACGCTCTCATCCGCTCCGTTGCGTCCGGCGGGCCGGGTAGTACGTCGGCATCCGGCGAGCAGAACGTCGGCGCTCAGGTGATCTACGCGGGCATGGCGGGTTTGCTGGATGGTGGCGGTAGCAGTGTAAGCGGCCACGTATTCGCCACCTTCGCGGCGAATATCGCCAACAGCACGCAGGCGTGGACCGATCTGGCGCTGTCGCCGGTCGCCAATGAGCAGAGCTACGGCGGCATCTTCAATCCGCAGCGCTTCGACGTTTCTGCCCTCTACGTCGATCCGCATGATGCGACGGGCAACACGGTTTATGCCGCGGTGCAGGGCTTCGGCGCGCCGCACTTATATTTGTCCAGCGATGGCGGCGCAAGCTGGACCAACATTACGCAGAACCTGCCCGATCTGCCCCTGAACGATGTACGGGTTGACCCCAACAACGCCAGCGTGGTGTATGCGGCGAGCGACGGCGGCGTTTTTGTCGCGCAGAACGTAGCCGCCTGCCTGATCGACGGCGGCCAGTGCTGGAACCGCCTGGGAACCGGACTGCCGCTCGCTCCGGCGGTCAAACTGACGGTGATGCAAGCCAACGGCGGACTGCTGCGCGTGGGCACCTACGGGCGCGGCGTGTGGCAAACCCCGCTGCTGAGCAGTGAGCCGCAGACCACAGCAACCCTGACGCCAGCCAGCCTGAGCTTCGGCTCCCAGCCGTTGCAAAGCACCAGCGCCGCGCAGACCGTAACGCTCGAAAACTCCGGTCCGAATGTTCTCATGATCAGCAGCATCGCGGTCACAGGCGATTTTTCGCAGACCAACAACTGCGGAACCAGCCTGGCCGCCGGCAGCACCTGCACCCTTCAAGTGGTGTTCACGCCCACCGCCGCAGGCACCCGCACTGGTGCGTTGACCGTCGGCGGCAACCTCCCTGGCGGCCAGCAGAGTGTGACGCTCAGCGGGACCGGCAGCACTCCTGCCTCCCTGGCGCTGCTGCCGGGCAGCGTTGCCTTCGGTCCGCAGGCCATCGCCACCACCTCCGCCGCCCAGCAGGTCACGGTCTCCAACCCCGCGAATACTCCGGTGCCGGTCGGGCCCGAGGCGATCACCGGACCCTTTGCCATCCAGACCAATACCTGCGGTAGCACTCTGGCTGCAAACACGGGCTGCACGCTGGCCATCGTCTTTACTCCCACGCAGACCGGCCCGGCCTCGGGCGTGCTATCGGTCGGCGGATCGTCCGGGACGGAGACCGTGGCGCTCACCGGGTCAGGCGTCAACCCGGCGACCGACACGCTGCAGCCCTTGTCTCTCACCTTTCCGCAAACACTGATCGGCAGCGCCAGTGCGCCGCAGACGGTGACACTGACCAACTCCGGCGGCGCACCGCTGACGGGGATTCAGATCGCCCCCAGCGGAGACTTTACAGCCGTCAGTCAGTGCGGCTACACGCTCAACCCCCAGTCTTCCTGCTCCATCGCCGTGCAGTTCACGCCCCACGCGGCCGGAACAGAGACAGGAGCGCTGACGGTCGCCGATGCACTGCGCATCCAGAGCGTCGCGCTCACCGGCACGGCCATCGCGCCGCCGACCGACACACTCTCAGCCAGCGCGATAACGTTTCCGGCGACCGTGGTCGGCCAGCCAGCCACGGCGCAGACGATAACGCTGACCAACTCCGGCGATCAGCCGCTGACGGGACTCATCATTCGCTCCACGGGGGCCGGCTTTTCCGGCACAACCGCCTGCGGAGCATCCCTTGCGGCCCACTCCGCCTGTACGATCACGGTCGGGTTCACACCGGCAGCTTCCGGCCTGCAGACCGGACAACTGGATGTGACGGATGCGCTGCGCACGCAGGCAATCCCGCTAAGCGGTCAGGGGGAGACGCCCGCCGCGGACAACCTTTCCCCGCTGGCCCTGAATTTTGGTGTGCAACCGCTGGGTTCTGCCAGCGCGGCGCAGACCGTAACCCTCAGTAACAACGGTCAGGCGCTCCTCACGGGGATTCAGATCAGCGCGACGAGCGCTGATTTTCCCTTCACGACGAGCTGCACCGCCAGCCTGGCGCCGGGGGCGGCCTGCGTCATCCGGGTTACATTTTCGCCGCGCGTCACCGGGCCGGACGACGGCGCACTGGTGGTCACCGACAGTCAGCGCAGCCAGCAGATTCCGCTGACGGGTTCGGGAACGTTGCCGAATATCACACTGGGACCCTCGGCTCTCACCTTCGGCTCCATCGGAGTGATGACCACTTCCACCCAGCAGACCGTGACGCTCACGAATGGCAGCTCCGCGACGCTGGCCGCGCTGCAGGTCTCTGTCTCCGGGCCGTTTACCCAGGGGAATGCGTGCGGACTTGCATTGGCGCCTGGCGCGAGCTGCGTCATCCAGATTGCGTTTTCTCCAATGGCCGCCGGTCCGCAACAGGGCGCCCTGACGGTGACGTCCGCCAACGCCGGCACGCTCACAACAGCTCTAAGCGGAACCGGCCTTGCCTTCACACTGCTGCCGGCCAGCCCTACGGCGATGTCGGTTGGCAGTGGCGGCTCAGCCTCGTATTCGCTGCTGTTGACGCCCGCCACTGGGTCTGCGGGCACAGTCGCCTTTGCATGCAGCAATCTGCCGCCGAATGCAACCTGCACCATCTCTCCGTCGACTGCAT
>JAJXUS010000149.1 GCA_021782675.1 Acidobacteriota bacterium | reverse complement strand
GCCGGCTGTCACCATCCACAGCCGCGGCGGTGCGGTCCAGTTCTGCGCCGAGATAGCCTGCACCAGCCACGGCAGGCGCTCAGTTCGCGCCTGCTGGGACTGCATCAGACGATCCGCGTCCAACGCTGAGGTTGGCAGATCCAGGCTCCACAGATCGACAATCGCCGTCGGCACGCCGTATTTCGCCGCCACCGCTTCCAGCAGCAGATTCAGGTCCTCCGCGCGATCCGGCCGCGCGACAAACGCGTGCGGCTCAGTTTCCTCGCAGCGGTCCCCCGGCCTAACAACGACACACCGGCCACCGAGGTATTCCAGCGAGCTTTGCATGGCGGCCGCCACACCCTGCGCATCCGCCAGCAATATCCATAGCTCCGCCGCCGCTCCGGGCGTCGTCGTCAGATTTTTTGCCGCCCGCATCGGCGTAGCTGTCAGCGGAGCTTCCGGTACCCACGTCAGCGTGTAGAGTGGCGCCGGTGCTGCATCGGCATCTCCGCGAGCGACGCGCTTGACCTTCATGCCGCGAATGGTCGCAAGGGTTCTACCGGCAGCATCCAGCAGCAGCAGATCGGTCGTGAACGTCTGCGCTTCCGGGTCGGCAGCGGCCAGACGCGCCTGCGAAAACAACATTCCCGCGGGCACCGGGCCGTGCAGCGTAACCGACCGAATTTCGACCGGCAGGTACGTATCCTCCGCGCGAAAACCATCGCCCTCGGGCCGCACGTGCGCCATTGCCTGAAAGCATGCGTCCAGCAGCGCAGGATGCAGCAAGGATCCCCGCAGCTCCGCCGCGGGTTTCAGACGGCAAAGCGCTTCACCTTCTCCAGCCCAGACCTCTTCGACCAGCTGGAAGCCGGGCCCATACTGCAGCCCGCTGTGCGCGGTGCGGCGATAGTGATCGGCTGCGTCGCGCCGCTCTCGCGCCTCCGCCTGCGGTCTGGATACATCGACCACCGCACGGTCCTCTGCGGCAATGGTCCGGCGAAGACGGCCGTGCGCCCGCAAAGGCCACGCTGCCTCGCCGGCATCGGCCGCGGAGCGGACTTCAAAACGAAATGCCTCCCCCTCCGGAATCAGCGCAATCTGAAACGCCTTCGCGCCCTGTTCAGGCAGATACGCCGTGCTTTCGAACCGGGCCTCTTCCACGGCAAAGTTCGCATCCGGCAGCAGATTTCTGGCCGCCTGCAGCGCCATCTCCACGTAGCCAGCCGCCGGAAAGACCGCCGAGCGCAGCACGCGATGGTCGTACAAATAGGGCGCGGTAGCAACGTCCAGCTCTGTCTCCCAGATGATCGTTCCCGGTTGCAGCGCGGACTCAAACCGCCGCCCCAGCAGCGGGCTTGCGCCGGCGCGCAGCGCGCGATCGCCAGTCTGTGGCGGCTCCGGCCAGCAGCGTTCCCGCTGAAAGGGATAGAGCGGCAGAGACACGCAGCGGCCACCTGCGGGATACAGCCTGTTCGGATTGACCGGATACCCGGCGGCCCAAAGAGCAGCCAGACCGCTCAGCAACGTGGCGCGCTCCGGCTTGTCCCGGCGCAGCGAGGCCACCGCCACAGCCGCCTGCGCCGCCTGACGCGCGGAGGCTTCGATCGACGGCAGCAGAATCGGATGCGGGCTCAGCTCGACAAAAATCTCGTGACCGGACGCTGCCAGCGCCCGCACGGCCGGCCCAAAAAGCACGCTGCGACGCAGATTTTCGGCCCAATAATCGGCATCCAGCCGCGAGCCATCGGCCCATTCTCCCGTCACGGTGGACAGCATGCGAACGGCGCCGCGTCTGGGCTTCAGGTCGGCCAACTGCTCGCACAACCGCGGCAGGATTGGGTTCACCTGCGCGCTGTGCGAGGCGACATCCACTTTAATCAGGCGGCAGTACACCTCGCGCGCCGACAACTCCCGCAACAGCGCTTCCACCGCCGCCGTTTCGCCGGAGATCACCGTGGTCGCCGGGCCATTGCTTGCCCCCACAGACATGTCGGCGCGGTCGGCAAGCAAAGCTTCCACCTCCGCCAAAGGCAGCTCCACAGCGGCCATGCTGCCGGTGCGCGGCAGCGAGCGCATCAGCCGGCTGCGCCGGCAGATCACCCTCGCTGCGTCCTGCATCGACAAAATGCCCGCCAGATGCGCCGCTGCGACTTCGCCCATGCTGTGCCCGACGACAGCCGCCGGCTCGACACCCCACGCGCGCCACACTGCAGCCAGAGACACGCTCATGGCAAACAGCGCGGGCTGAATGACGTCGATCTTCTGCAGCCAGGCTTCGGCCGCTTCTCCCACCACGCGATCGATCAGGCTCCATCCGGTTTCCGCAGCGATGGCACGGTCGCAGGCAGAGAACGCCTCGCGAAAGACCGCGTCTTTCTGAAACAGCTCGCGCGCCATGCCAGGCCACTGGGAGCCTTGCCCGGGCGCGACAAACACAACGCCCTTCGCCAACTCGGCGCCACGCCCGCGTACCACGCCTTCTGCTTCCTGCCCATTGGCGACTGCCGTCAGCCCGGCTTCGATCTCCGCCGATGTAGCCCCGACCACCGCTGCGCGTTCCTCGTAGACGTCGCGGCGCGCTAAAGCGGTGTAGCAGAGGTCGCGCAGGCTCTCCGTGCCGGCCTCCCGCACCGCATCCGACAGCCCTTTCGACAGCGCCGCCAGCGCCTCCGGGCTACGGGCGGAGAGCGGCAGCATGAAGGGTTCGTCCGCAGGCAGCGGGATGGCCGGCATTTCGTCCAGTGGCGGCGCTTCGCCCAGCACCAGATGGGCGTTGGTTCCGGTAATGCCGAACGAGCTGACCCCAGCGATCAGACTGCCGGGCGCACCCGTCAGCGCGACTGGCGTGCGGGAGAGCTCGACGGGAATCGTCTCCCAGGCGATCTTCGGGTTCGGTGTCTGGCAGTGCAGGCTCGGCGGAATCTGCCGGTAGTGCAGCACCAGCGCGGTTTTAATCAGCCCGGCGACGCCGGCTGCGGATTCCGTATGGCCAATGTTGGATTTGATCGAACCCAGCGGACATTTCGCGGTGCGGCCGAATGCCGCCAGAGCTGCGGCCGCCGCATCCACCTCCACCGGGTCGCCCACGCTGGTGCCGGTGCCGTGCATCTCCATGTAGCAGAGCTCGCATGGATCGATACCGGCGTTCTGCCACGCCGTCCGCAGCATCTGCTCCTGCCCTTCGCGGCTCGGTGTCACCAGTAGGCCGCTGCTGCGGCCATCGTTGTTCACCGCGCCGCCGCGGATCACAGCATAGATCCGGTCTCCATCCCGAAGGGCGTCTGACTGGCGCTTCAGCACCACAATGCCCGCGCCTTCGCTGCGCACAAAGCCGTCGGCGGAGGCATCCCCGAACTTGCAGCGCCCGTCGGGCGAGAGCATCTTTGCCTGCGTAAACAGCTCGGTAATCTCGGGCCCCAGAATCAGGTTGGCGCCGCCGGCCAGCGCCATCGAGATATCGCCGTCCCAAAGCGCCTGGCAGGCCATGTGCACGGCCACCATGGACGACGAGCAGGCCGTGTCCACCGTCACGCTGGGCCCTTCAAGGCCGAACATGAACGAAAGCCGGCCGGAGGCGGACGACCGTCCGCAACCGGTTACGGCATAAAAGTCTGGCGGCGTAGAGGATTCGTAGAGCCGGGTCTCGTACTCACTGGTCCAAAGCCCCGCATACACGCCCGTTTGGGAACCTTGATACCGTTCGCGGCGCTGGCCGGCGTCGTCCAAGGCCTCCTGCGCGACCTCGAGCAGCAGCCGATGCTGCGGGTCGATGTACACGGACTCGCGCGGCGAAAGCTCAAAAAACTGCGCATCGAATCGGTCAATATTCTTCAGGAAGCCGCCGCGATCCGTCAGCGCGCGCCCGCCGCCCTGCCGCGCCTGCTCGTAAAGCGCGTCCAGCACAGGAAAACGGGTTTCCTCGTAAGGGAAAACACTTTCCCCCCCAGAGACAAGAAGCTCCCACAGCGCCGCTACGCCGGCTGCACCCGGATACCGGCAGCCAATCCCCACAATTGCGATCGGCTCACGGGCCGGCGGCGCAATCGACTTTCCATTGGCGCAGTCGTTCACCTTACTTATCCCTCTTGCAGTGAATATTTACAGAAGCTTCTGAATGTTTTAAGTGAGCTATCATCCGCTCTCGTAATATATCGGAAAGCAAAGCCGCACTGACCGACATAAAGAAGTGGCCACCCGGCAAGGTCCGCTGTTCAAGGCTTTCCGAAGTATGTTCGCGCCATCGATCAAGCTTCTGCGGATCGACCGCTGTGTCACCCTCCCCCGCAAACACGCAGATCGGGATCGCGAGCGGCGCCTCCGGTTGATAGAGGTAGGTTTCGTACGCCGCAAAGTCGGCCCGCATGGGAGGCAGAAAGACCTCCATCGCATCGCGGTCGCGCAGGATCGCCTCAGGAATCCCGCCGTAACGGGCCTGGACCCCGGCGGCGAACTCCGCGTCGGGAAGGTGGCGCAAGGGCGGATGCGGAGACGGTAACTGCGGCGGCCGAACGGCTCCCAGAAACAGCGCCCGCGGACCAGCGAAGCCCTGCCGCCGCAACAGCCGCGCGGTCTCAAAGGCAACAATGGCCCCGAAGCTATGACCGTAAAACGCAAAGAGCTTATCGGATTTAGCCTGCAGCCCTCCGGCCACCTCTTCGGCCAGCGCAAGAATGTCGGTTTTCGGAGTTTCTCGAATCCGCTGGCCGCGGCCCGGGTACTGGATCGTGACGCACTCAATCTCCGGTCCCAGCCGCGCCTGCCAGTCGAAGAACGCCAGCGGACCACCCCCGGCGTGGGGAAAACAGAACAAGCGAATAGAGGCCGCAGGCTTCGGCTCCGGCAAAAAGAACAGCAGCGACCGGCCGGACTGTGCACTCGATCCGGCACCGGGCAAACGATTAGCGGCGTGGGACTCTGTCCCCTGCTGGGCGGTACCGAGAGCGGAAACAGGAGAGGTCATCAAATTAAGGGCTGCACGCCGGATGCCAAACAGAAATTTCCTGTCGGGCGGAAGCTCCAGCTTGACTGTCCGGAGACTTTATTATGCTCCGGTCATGGAATTTCAGCGCTTAATTTTCGTTGAAAGGGTAACGCCGCAATCAGGCGCTGGGCAAGCTGCTGTCCGGACGTATTGGCAGAGCCCGTGCCGGATCCGGCGCCGGAAATGTCAGGCTGGCATGGTTCGGACCGGGAAACCGGACCTTGGAGACCCGGCCGATGGTGCGCATCTGATGGTGGGCGAAGTCCCAGGACGGAACCTCCGCCGAGGCCGCCGCCCAGTGCGCCACCGATCCCTCATTGCACCAGTCCAGCAGCCGGGGCATGGCGTGCAGATGCGCCCCCGGCGTCATAAATCCGCGCGCCGTCTCCGCGCTATCCCAGACCGTCATCGTCCAGAACGTGTGCCACGAAACGGGAACAGCCTGCCCGGCGAGAAATCCGGGACTGCGCCGCACCTGACGCAGCACGCGTTGGGTGGAGAATGCGAACGGAATCAGGTAGCGGACCGACCGCAATCGCAGGCGAGTCAGGCTGACGTGCGGCATCGCTCGCGCTCCCTAACGGACAGAGGCCCCGGTCGACAGGGCCTCTTCGACGGAAAAACCGGCGGAATTAAGCGTTGGTGCGGGCGCAGAGTTCGTCAAACACCCGCGTCAGCTCCTGGGCGATCTGGGGGGCTGTGGCCGTCTCAATGGCGGACCGCTGCATGAGGTACGCCAGCTTGCCGTCGCGGAACAGCGCAATGGCGGGCGAGGTGGGCGGATTGCCCTCCAGCCGGGAGCGCACCTTGTCCGTCGCCTCACGATCCTGGCCGGCAAAGACGGTGATCGAATGGTCTGGCAGCGTAGCGTGC
>JAJXUS010000148.1 GCA_021782675.1 Acidobacteriota bacterium | reverse complement strand
GACCACGCCGATCGGCGGCGGCTTCTCCTCGATCAACGTCATGCTGCGCAAGCATTACGAACTTTACGCCAACTATCGGCCCATTAAAAATCTGCCGGGCCTGCCGACCCATTATCCGGCCGTGGATCTCATCATCATCCGCGAAAATACCGAGGGAGAAGACGTCGGCATTGAGCATGAAGTGGTGCCGGGCGTTGTCGAATCCATCAAGATCATTACCGAAAAGGCCTCCACGCGCATTTCTGAGTTTGCCTTCTCCCACGCGCAGCAAACCGGCCGCAAGAAAGTCCACGCTATCCATAAAGCCAACATCATGAAGATGTCGGACGGGCTGTTTTTGCGCTGCGCACGCAACGTCGCCAAAAAATATCCCGACATTATCTACGGCGAACATCTGGTCGATAACACGTGCATGCAGCTTGTCACTAATCCGTACCAGTACGACGTGCTGCTGCTGGAGAACCTCTATGGCGATATCATCAGCGACCTGTGCGCCGCCTTTGTCGGTGGTCTGGGCCTGGTGCCGGGCGCGAACCTGGGCAAGGAATGCGCCATCTTTGAGGCTGTGCACGGGTCCGCACCGGACATTGCCGGCAAGAATGTGGCGAACCCGACGGCGCTGCTGCAGTCCGCGATTCTCATGCTGCGGCATATTGGCGAGACAGACGCTGCCGATCGCACCCATCAGGCGCTGTGCAGGGTCTACGAAGAGCGCAAGTCGCTGACACGCGACGTGGGCGGCACGGCCGGCACGCAGGAGTTCGGAGATGCGATCATTGCAGCCCTGGCATAAGCCGCGGCGCGCCATTGACCGGCCAGGCGCGCCCTGCATAGCTGCTATAACAGTAGAAATCAGTCCCAGCGGGACTCCGGCTTTAATCACATGCATAGCAGACAGTCTGTAGGCATTCTGGGCGCGACCGGAATGGTCGGCCAGCGCTTTATTCAATTGCTCGAAGACCATCCCTGGTTCGAGATTACGTGGCTTGCTGCCAGCGACCGCTCCAGCGGCAAAACCTACGGCGAGGCCGTGCGCTGGAAGCTGGACACGCCGCTACCGGCGCGCATTGCCTCCATGCCGGTCTCGCCGGCCACACCGGAGAATGCTCCGAAGATTCTCTTCGCGGCGCTCGATACAGACATTGCCCGCGATCTGGAGCCGAATTTTGCGGCCGCCGGCTGCGCGGTCATCTCCAACTCCAGCGCATTTCGGATGCAGGCGGATGTGCCGCTCGTCATTCCCGAGGTGAACCCGGAGCATCTGACCCTCGCGTCGCGACAAAGCTGGGGCGCCAACGGAAACCTGGGTGGCTACATTGTGACCAACCCCAACTGCTCCGCCATTGGCCTGGTGGTCGCTCTTAAGCCGCTGGCCGATCGCTTCGGCCTGAAGGCCGTCTTCGTCAGCACCATGCAGGCGGTCAGCGGCGCGGGCTACCCGGGCGTGCCGTCGCTGGACATTCTCGGCAACGTGGTTCCGTTCATCCGCAATGAAGAAGAGAAGCTGGTGGAGGAGACTGGCAAGCTGCTGGGCACATTGCAGGACGGCCGCATCGCGCCCTATCCACTGCGCATGACGGCGCACTGCAATCGCGTGGCGGTGGAAGATGGCCATACCGAAAGCGTAAGCGTGCAGTTGGCCGCGAAGGTGACGCGCGAAGAGATCCTCGCTGCGTGGCGCGAGTTTCAGCCACTGGCAGCGGACAGCCTGCCGACTGCTCCCGCGCAGCCGGTGGAGTTCGACCCGGCTGAAGATCGCCCGCAGCCGCGGCTGGACCGCATGCGTGGCCGCGGCATGACGGTCACCGCTGGCCGCCTGCGCCCCTGCACCCTGCTCGACTGGAAGTTCACCATCCTCTCGCACAACACCATCCGCGGAGCGGCCGGCGCTGCGCTGCTCAACGCGGAACTGCTGGCGTCGCAGAACAGGCTGTTGCCTTCGGGAGCGGCGGAATGACAGACGACCTCAGGATCGTCGTGATGAAGTTCGGCGGGACGTCGGTCGAAAACCCCGCCGCCATTCGCCGGACAGCGGAGATTGTCGAAACGCGGCGCAAGCGCGGACAGATGCCGGTCGTGGTCGTCTCGGCCATGTCAAAGGTGACCGACCAGTTGCTGGCAGCCGCTGCCGCAGCCGAACGCGGCGACCGCAATGGAGCGCTGGCCATCAGCTCCCGCCTGCGCAACCGGCATCTGGATGCAGCCTCTGCCCTGCTCTCACAGGCGGCGCTGACTGAGATGCGGCCCTGGCTGGAAGACCAATTCCAGGCGCTGGACGATCTGCTGCGCGGGCTGGCCGCCGTGCAGGAGCTGACGCCGCGCACCACCGACCTGGTCGCCTCGTATGGCGAACGGCTCTCCAGCCGCATCATCGGCTGGTACTACACGGAGTGTGGTCTGAATGGCGCGCATGTGGACGCGCGGACCTGCATTCTGACGGATGATCAGCACGGAAAAGCGACGCCGCTGGAAGCGCCCATTGAGCAGTCCCTGCGCAACCACGTACTGCCTTTGTTGCGGGCGCGGCATATTCCGGTGCTGGGCGGTTTTATCGGCTCCACGCAGGCCGGCGTTACAACCACGCTGGGTCGGGGCGGCTCGGACTACACCGGCGCGCTGATCGGCCGCGGCTTGAATGCGGATTCGATCGAAATATGGACCGACGTCGATGGCATTATGACCACCGATCCGCGCGTGTGCCCGGATGCGCTCCGGGTCAAGACCATCAGCTTTGAAGAGGCGGCCGAACTGGCCTACTTTGGCGCCAAGGTGCTGCATCCCGCCACCATTCTGCCGGCCGTGCAGAAGAACATTCCCGTCTGGGTGCTCAACTCCAAAGACCCGGAAAATAACGGCACGCAGATCACAGCAGTCGCGGCGCACTCGCGCACGCCGTTCAAATCCATCGCCATCAAGCGCCGCCTGACCATCATCGACGTGGTCGCCAGCCGCATGCTGATGACGCATGGCTACCTGAAGGCGATCTTCGAGGTCTTTGACCGGCACAAGTGCCCGGTGGATATGGTCTCAACGTCCGAAGTGAGCGTGTCGCTCACCGTCGATTCCAACGAAAAGCTTCCCGCGATTGCGGCGGAGCTGAGCCGTCTGGCCGATGTAAAGTATGAGGCCAGCAAGGCGCTCATCTGCATGGTCGGCGGCAATATTCGCGGGCAGCGCGGCATCGCTGCGCAGGTGTTCACCGCGATTCGTCACGTGAATGTGCGGATGATCTCTCAGGGCGCGTCTGAGATCAATATGAGCTTTATGATTGAAGAGGAAGACGTCGAAGAAGCGGTGTGTGCGCTCCATCAGCACTTCTTTCAGGATCCGGACCCGGAAGTTTTCGATGTTGCAAGCCGGACGGCCGCTACAGCCTCCACGGAGAGATAAGCGATGCGCCTGTTGATTCTTGGCCGGGGAAAGACCGGCCGCCTGGTCGCGGAGATCGCCCGTGAGCGCGGGCACAGCCTGCATGTGCTGGGGCATGAGGAAAATCAGGACGCCGCCTGGCTGACGCCGCCGAGTTTGGCGTCCTTCGATGCAATCATCGACTTCACCACGCCGGAAGCCGCCGTGAAGAACGTGCGCGCCGCACTGCTGGCTGGCGCGAAGATCGTGGTCGGCACGACCGGCTGGTACGACAAGCTGGACGACATGCGCGCGCTTGCGGAGCGCCGCGGTGGCGCCCTGCTCTATGGCGCAAATTTTTCCTTCGGCGTGCAGTTGCTGTTGAAACTCGCACAGGTGCTGGGGACCGAGGGCGCCGGCTTTACCTTCCACATCGACGAGACCCATCACACTGCCAAGCTCGATGCACCGTCGGGCACGGCGCTGGAGTTGCAGCGCGCTTTGCACGCCACCCCGCACGGGCGCTCCGTCACCATCGAGTCCCACCGCACGGCGGATGCCATCGGGACGCATCGGCTGGAGTTGACCAGCGCGGAGGAGCGGCTGATTGTCGAGCACCAGGCGCTGTCGCGCCGCACCTTTGCCTACGGCGCGGTTCGCGGGGCCGAGTGGCTTGCCGGCCAGACCGGCTGCTTTGACTTTCAGGATGTGTTCCCCGAAGTGCTGGCTTGAGATGTGTTGCGCGAAGCGAAGAACCCCTGCATTTTGCTTCCTTTGGCAATACAGAGGTCCTTCGCTTCGCTCAGGATGACGGCGATCAGGGCGCATGCACTCCATGCCAATGGGCAAAATGCCCTATGGACATCCCCTCCCCGCCAAGTTTTCCACAGCCCCCGACCAAAGCTGGCCGTGCAGATTGCATCTCTTCTTGATAGCCGCTCCACGCTCTGCTACGGTTTGCTGATTACCGATCAAGTTCCCGTTTGCACGGCCTGGCTGGTCAGTGCTCTCGGGAACAAGGACGCGGTCGTACCCTCCCCTGAACGTCCTGGCGTGGCGCAGCAATCTCTCAGGGTTTGGGTTATGAAAGTCTTCCGCTGGCTCTTTATCGTTTCTGTACTACTACTACCGCTACCAGTTTTTGCCAATGTTTCCGTCAGCAGCCCGGCAAACGGGGCCACGGTTCACTCCCCCGTGCAGTACACCGCCACTGCCACGACGACGACCTGCGCTAAAGGGGTAGCCTCCATGGGCGTGTACGTCGATAACGTGCTGACGTATGTCTCCAACGGAACCAGCCTGAACACGACGCTCACGCTCAATCCAGGCTCGTATCATACGGTTGTTGAAGAGTGGGATTATTGCGGCGGGGCCACCTACACACCCATCGATATTTCGGTGACGAGTGGAACAACTCCACCGCCGGGTGTCACGGTAACTTCCCCTGCTCCCAACAGCACCGTCACTTCTCCGGTCACCTACGTTGCCTCCGCCAGTACCAACACATGCGCCAAAGGCGTAGCGTCCATGGGGATCTACGTCAACAACCAGCTTGTTTACGTGACCGATACGACGACGCTGAACACCAGCCTCAAGCTGAATACAGGGTCCCAACACACCGTCGTTGAAGAGTGGGACTACTGCGGTGGAGCCGCTTACACGACGGTTAATCTCACCGTTCAGGCGGCGTCAGCGCCGACTGTCTCGCTGACAGCGAATCCACTTACAGTCCCTTCCGGCAGCTCCTCGAAGTTGAATGTTATCGCGACGAATGCCACCCAGGTAACGATCAGCGGCTCCGATGGCAGCAACTACACGCTGGCGTCCACAGGCGGAACGCAGACGGTGACCCCGACAGGGACGACGAAATATACGGCAACGGCTGTTGGATCCCTCGGAAAAGCCTCGGCAGGTACAACAGTTACCGTAATTCCGGCAAGCAGCCTGCAGGCCATTCAACACGTCATCTTCATGCTGCAGGAGAACCATACCTTCGACAATTACTTTGGCATGCTGAACCCCTACCGTGAAAGCAATGGCTGGAATGTTGGCGACGACGGCGTCACCTATACCGTGGATGGAATTGACGACAAGCTAACGACAATCAGCAATGTGGATGACGAAGGCGTTTCGTTCCCGCTCTTCAAGTTCACCACCACCTGCATCGACGATGAAACCTCGGACTGGCTGGCAAGTTATGGCGATGTCAACCGCTACGACTTCCTGAACACCCGTCCCATCAACATGGATGGTTTCGTCCACAACGCGGAGGGCTACGCCAAGAGTTGTGCCGTCGCGGGCAGCAGCTGTCCGGGAAGTTTTACGGATCTGACCGGACAGCGTGCGATGGGATACTACGACCAGGGTCTTCTCAACTACTACTACTACATGGCGTCGCAGTTTGCGGTGTCAGACCGCTGGTTTTCTCCCGTCTCCAGCAAGAGCATCGATAATCGCATCGCAACATTTACTGGCGGCACGACGCAGGGGCTGGTCAAGGATC
>JAJXUS010000147.1 GCA_021782675.1 Acidobacteriota bacterium | reverse complement strand
CGCCAGCTTGACGAGCCCGTGATCAGCTTGGCGCCGCGCTCGTCGGAAAGATTCACCATTGTTCCGTTTTGCAGTTGCCAGGACCCGCCATACGCCGTCCATTCTGAGGCGTTGTCAGCCAGAAACGAAGCGTGATAGGGGAGCTTCGGCGGCCGGAAAAGGCGGGCGGCGATCAAATACGCAACACAGGCACTGAGTGCAACCGCGAGTGCAATGATTCCGGGCTTTCCGGGAGCTTTCCTCCACTTCATGGACGTTGCCTCCAGTCCATCCGCAACATATCCTGGGCAGTTTGCGAATCAATGTTGTCGCGGGTAATGAGCATGGGCGGAAACGATTTCGTCTTTGCGACAGATTTTCCACGCCGTTGCGCCAGAATATTTTCAACGGCCGCAGCGGCCATCGCACGGCGGTCCTGAACAATCAGAGAATCGAGGAAGCCTGTTCGCAACAGATACATCAGGTCCGTGCCCTGATCCAGCCCAATCACATGAATGCGCCCCGAGGCGCCGGCCGCCTGGACAGCGGCGAGGGCTGCGCCATCGCTGAGTATGTTGACCCCGACAATAACGCTCAGCCGCGGATGTGCCTGGATCATACGCTCCGCGTTCAGCTCAGTCTCGTCAAAGCTGAACGCGCCGGCCGGCTCCGCCACAATGTGAATTTCCGGCGCTATGGCCATCATCGCTCGCTCGATCGCCCGCGCTCTTTCCACACTGCCGGCATACATAGGGTCCACCCCGAGCAATCCCACCTCCCCCCCTGCTTGTGCGAGTACCTTCACGCGCGCGGCCGCAAGGGTTCCGGTGGTTGCCAGGTCGTCCAGCACAAAGGAGATATCGCTCGAAGCCGTTAAAGGAATCTGCGAGCCCAGGACAACGACAGGAATGCCTCGCGCCGCCGCCCGATAGATCACCGTGGCAGAGGCAAAGGTGCTGACAGGATCGATAATGATGCCGAGTGCGCCCCCGCGGATCGCCCGTTCCATCAGAACGATCTGCTGTTCCACGTCCGCGTCGCTGCTCGGTCCGTTCCAGTACACCTGGACGTGCGCCTTGCGCGCGGCTTCGGCTGCGCCGGCGTGCTCGGTAACAGAAAAGGCAACGGCGGTATTTCGTGGGATGACTGCGATGGTATCGTGCAGCCGGCCGGACCGGCAGCCACTGATCAGGGATGCCCCGAAGATCGCAGCAGCGGCCAACGGCGTTCGAGGCATTCGCATGCTGCCAGATGATATACCCCGGCCTGTTACGAATAAAGCGCCGGAACAGCCACTCTAACCTTCCACCGCAGCGCGCCCTTCTACGCGCGCTGCGGTCTGGGGATCGGCTCCAGATCGACGCCGGCAACCATATTCCTGAACAGCGTCACCATCTCTGCGTGAATGTGTCCATTGGTCGCCAGCACTTCAGCGCTTGCCAGATGAAACGGGCTGTCATCCATGTAAGTCACGCGACCGCCGGCCTCGCGAACCAACAATACGCCGGCCGCAGTGTCCCAGGGATTCAAGCGAAACTCCCAGTATCCGTCGATCCGGCCGCAGGCCACGTAGGCCAGGTCAAGCGCCGCCGAACCGGCGCGGCGGACGCCATGCGAGCGCAGCGTGAACTCGTGATAGAAGTGCACGTTCGGCGTGTCATGCCGTTTACGGCTGGGAAATCCCGTGGCCACCAGCGATTCCGCCAGCGTGGCCGTGGGTGAAACATCAATCGGCGATCCGTTCAGGTACGCCCCCCGTCCGCGCTCGGCCGTAAACATCTCATCGCGCAACGGATCGTAAATGACAGCAGCGATCAGCGCACCATCCGCTTCGGCCGGTGTGCCCGGCGGGCGATGCTCCAACCCCATCGAGACACAGAAGACTGGAAATCCATGCGCAAAATTCGTGGTGCCGTCCAGTGGGTCAATGTACCAGCGCCAGGCATGGTCCATCTGGTCGCGCGTTCCCTCTTCACCCACAATGCCGTGCTGGGGCCACTGGGAACGCAGGCTCTCAACAAGAAATTTCTCGCTCTCGCGATCGGCAACCGTCACCAGATCAACGTCGCCTTTATATTCGGTCTTTACGCCGTGTTCGTAGTGGCGCCGCAGCAGTGCTCCGGCTTGCCGGGCCATTTCGGCGGCCGGCGCCGCATACTCCAGATCCTCTGCAGCGGGTCGATTCACGCCGGCATATCCTCGCCCGGAGCTTTCTCTTTGCGAACCGACCGGCGCGTCTTTTCCGTGATCGTCAGAATCTGGCGCTTGTAAATGAAGAGGTTCGGCTTGCCTTCGCGCGTCAGGCGAATCATGCGATCGTCGAAGTACTCAATCCACCCATGCAGGCTTTCGCCGTCGCGCAACTGCACGACGACCGGCGTCTGCCGCTCACTGAGCGTGCGCAGGTAGATGGCTTCCTGCCCGGTTTCTGTCTGCGGATGATGAGCCCGCTGTTTGCGTCTGCCGCCTGTAGGAGGGTTCACACCCAGAGTATAGCGCCCGCCGCGGCTGGCCTTCCCCACGATGCATTGCCGGATCGGCTATTTTTTGTGGCCCTGAATCTCCGGAGGAAAGGGCTCGCCGTCCACCCACACAGCGCCATCTTCAAAATGCTCGCGCTTCCATATCGGCACGGTGCGCTTCAATGTGTCGATCAGGAAACGGCTGGCCTCATAGGCTGCACCCCGGTGCGCGGACGCGACGACAATGCACACGCTGGCCTCGCCAATCTCCAGCCGTCCGATGCGATGCACGATTGCGATGCTGCGAACGGCGAAGCGTTCCATCGCTGCTGCCGCCAGCTTCTGCATCTCGTTCTGGGCCATCGGCTCATACGCCTCATAGTCCAGATACAGGGTGCGGCGGCCGCGGCTGTTATCGCGCACCACCCCTTCAAAGGTCAGCACGGCGCCGTCAGCCGGAGCGGCAATCTCGCGAATCAGCGCCTGCGTCGCAATGGGTTCGCGCTGCAACACAACGCGCACGCCATCGCTCCCTGTGACCGGGGTGCTGCCTGCAACCCCTCCACCGCTCACCGGCGGCAGCAGCGCGACTTCATCGCCATCGCGCAGGACAGTGTCCCGCCGGACGTATTCCTGATTGACGGCCAGCGCCAGAGAAGCCTGCATCGCAGCCACCGCCGGATGCTGTGCGGCCAGGGCCGCCAGCAGATCGCCGGCGGTCGTGCCATCCGGCAGATTTAGCGGAGTGCAGGAGGCGGCCACCTCGCGCAACGCTCCGAACAACAGGACGCGTACTTGCATAGAGTCAGATTATCCCGCAACCGACGATGGCGGGATGAGGCTGAGCTGTTCCGGCTCGTCGGGTGGATACCAGAGCCGATCACCCTCCACCCGGGCAAACCGCGTGAGCATGTGGGGTTTTTCGGTTGAGCCGCCGCCTGGCTGTAGGAAGATGTCGCCCACCGCCCAGCCCCGCGCGGTGAGCGCATCCGCGACCAGCGACCGGTGACAGCGCCAGGGAACGGCCTCTGCACACATAATGGCCACCGGCCCGGCAGCCAGCGCAGTCAGATGCTCCAGTGCAGCGGAGAACTCCGGCGTCTGCATGTAATCCGCATAGCCGCGAAAGCTCTCGTTGCGCCAACCGCTGTTGATCGAGTCTCGCCGGGGACGGCGACGGCCGCCCAGCTCCCGCATCCAGATGTATTCAATACCACCTGCAACCGCCGATTGCTCCAACGCCTGCTTGGCAAACTGCGGGTTGTGCCTGGATTGCGGAATGGTGCGGATATCGACCAATCTTTGAATGCCGTGCGCTGTAAGCGCGCCCAGAAACACTTCGATCGGAGTAGTGGAATGGCCGATGGTGTAGATCGAAAACATTGTGCAAAGGCCCGGAAAACACGCGGCGCGAAGCTTTTTTTGCCTCGCGCCGGTATGCTCTTTTCCTGCCGTTCCCTTATGCGTTGGCGACCGCCAGGGCCGGCTCATCGTGCTTCACCGCTTCCAGAACCTGCGGCTTCAGCGCCTGTGGCAATGCCACGGCCAGCACGTCCTCAATCCGCCGGACGTAGTGGATGGTGACGCCCGACAGTTGCTCGGGCAGCAGATCCTCTTCCACGTTCAACCGGTTCTCCTCCGGCAGAATCACATCACGAACTCCGGAACGGCGCGCCGCCAGGAACTTCTCCTTGATGCCGCCCACCGGCAGAACATTGCCGCTGAGGGTGATCTCACCCGTCATCGCCGTCAGCGGACGCACGGCCGTGTCCGTCATCAAAGAGACCAGCGTTGTGGCCAGCGTTACCCCGGCAGAAGGCCCATCCTTCGGTATAGCGCCTGCGGGAATGTGAACATGCAAGTCGATCTCCGCGTTGAAGTCCTCCTTCAGGCTCAGCAGCTTTGCATTGGAGCGAACCCAGGTCAGCGCCGCCTGCATCGACTCCTGCATCACTTCACCGATCTGCCCGGTCATCGTGAAGCTGCCTTTCCCCTTCATCCGGTTGGCTTCGATGTACAAAATGTCGCCACCGGCAGGCGTCCAGGCAAGGCCCACAGCAACCCCAGGGCGTTTCGTGCGTTCGGCCAGTTCCATCTCCACGCGCACTTTTATGCCGCCGAGAAATTCCTGAATGATCTCGCCGGTGACAACCAGCTTTCCGGTATTGCCCTCCGCCTTGCGGCGGGCTTGCTTGCGGCACACCGTCCCCAGCAGTTGCTCCAGCTTGCGCACGCCGGCCTCGCGCGTGTAATGCCGCACGATCTTGCGCACGGCTTCTTCCGGAAACTCGATCTCCTCCGGCGTCAGTCCGTTTTCCTTGATCTGCCGCGGAATCAGATAGCGAAACGCGATGTGCACCTTTTCATCTTCGGTATATCCGGTCAGCTCAATAATCTCCATGCGATCCCGCAGTGGCTCCGGAATCGGATCGAGCATGTTGGCCGTGCAGATGAACAAGACCTTCGACAGATCGAACGGCACGTCCAGGTAGTTGTCGCGGAAGGTCGAGTTCTGCTCAGGATCGAGCGTCTCCAGCAGCGCCGACGCAGGATCTCCACGGAAATCGCGCCCCAGCTTGTCCACCTCATCCAGCATGAACACGGGATCATTCGTATCCGCGCGGCGGATCGACTGCATGATCTGCCCCGGCATCGCGCCGATATAGGTGCGCCGATGGCCGCGAATCTCTGCCTCGTCATGCATGCCGCCCAGCGAGATGCGCTGAAACTTGCGGCCCAGCGCGCGCGCAATGCTGCGGCCCAGCGAAGTTTTCCCCACGCCCGGAGGGCCTACGAAACACAGAATCGGGCCCTTCATGTCCGGCTTCAGGCGGCGCACGGCCAGGTAGTCCAGAATCCGCTCTTTTACCTTTTTCAGGTCGTAGTGATCCTCGTCCAGAATCTCGTGGGCTTTCGCAATGTTCACCTCACTGCCCGAGGATTTTGTCCACGGCAGCACCGCCAGCCACTCAATGTAATTGCGCGTGATCGAGTAGTCTCCGCCTGCTGACGGTCGTGGGGCCACGCCTCGCCGACCTCGCCGAAGTTCATGCCCGGGACGTAGGTCATCACGAACCAGGGAGCCGCGACGATCTCGCAGGACGGGTCGTGGTAGTCGACGTGCGGGACCGGTACGGACGTGTCCTGCTCGATGCGCCGGATCGCGGCCACCTCGCCGGCGAGCATGTCCCGCTCGTACGTCATCACCTCGACACCGGGCGGCGGGGCGATCTTCATCACGACCTGTCGGCCGTCGGCGAGTCGCAGCAGGTAGGCGACGTTGAACCAGCCGTGCCCCAGCTCCTGGGCGAAGTCGTCGCCCGAGGGGACCAGCTCTGGCCCGTACGCCCGCTCGATCATGCGTCGCAGGGTCTGCGGCGACTGCCGGTACTTGGTGATGCTCTCCATCGAGTCCCTACCTCCACGCCAGA
>JAJXUS010000146.1 GCA_021782675.1 Acidobacteriota bacterium | reverse complement strand
GGCGATCGATCGTCAGCGTGGTCTCGCTCGACACGTCGTTGCCGTCGACGCTCGGCGACGGGATGTTGGCCGGGTCGGCGCAGTCGACGACCGTGCAGTCGATCCCCGAGTTCGCGAGCGTCGCCTACGGCAGGAGCTTCAAGTCGAGGTAGCTGACCTTCGCGGCGCGCAGCTTTGCGGCGGAAGGAGTACCCGCGGAGAAAGTTCGTGTAATTACTTACGGTGTGCGGCTGGAAGATTTTCATCCGGCCGGCGAGCCCGATCCGGAGAGGTTCGACCTTTGTTTCGTCGGACAGGTGAGCCTGCGCAAGGGCGTGCCCGATCTGCTCGAAGCCTTTGCGCGTGTGCGGCATCCACGCAAGCGGCTGCGCATCATTGGTCCGGTGTTTGCGCACATGAAGGCCCTGCTGCCTCGTCTGCCCAGGGAGAACGTGGAGATCGTCGGCGCGGTCGGGCGAGCGGAGCTGATCCGTTATCTGAGCACCAGCCACGCGATGGTGCTGCCGTCGCTCGAAGAAGGGCTGGCGCTGGTGCAGGGCGAAGCGATGGCGTGCGGCTGTCCGGTGATCGCGACGCCCAATACGGGCAGCGAAGATCTTTTCATGAATGGGCGGGAAGGCTTCATTGTTCCAGCGGGCGATGTTGCAGCGCTGGCGCAGGCGATGCAGACGCTGGCGGATGATCCGGCCCGGCAGCGGACGATGCGTCACGCGGCGCTGGAGCGCGTCCGGCGGCTGGGCGGCTGGAATGATTACGGCGACCGCTGGATGGCCGTGCTGCGGGAGCTGGTGAGCGCCCGTGACGGCGAGGCCCGCTAGACTGGGGCGGGAGCAGCGCATGCGCGTCTCGCAGGCAGTCTTCGGGGTTTATCACCACTTTGCGCTGGCGCACCAGTTGCGGCGATATGGCGCGCTGGGCACGGTGTACTCCACCTATCCGTGGCGGCGGCTGCGGCGGGAGGGTGTTCCGCACGAGCAGGTCGCAACCTTCCCGTGGGTGCATGGACCGCTGATGGCGCTGGCCAAGTACGGACTATATCCCTCGCGCGCGACCAGGGGTCTGGACTACGCCAATGCACGCCTGTTCGATCAGTGGCTGACGGCGCGAATCGATCAGGAGGCGTGCGACGCGCTGATTGCGATCTCCGGGGCAGGTTTACTCGCGGGCGCCAGCCTGCAGCAGCGTGGCGCAAAATATATTTGCGACCGGGGATCGTCGCACGCAAGATACCAGTGGCGGCTGGTGAGCGCAGAACACCGCCGGTGGAACGTCCCTTTCGGCACATATGACGAGCGCGATACGGTTCGCGAAGAGCAACAATACGCGCAGGCAGACTGCATCGTGGTGCCATCAACATTTGCGGCGCGCAGCTTTGTGGCCGAAGGCGTTCTCGCAGAAAAGCTTCGTGTGATCCCCTACGGGGTGGAACTGGGCGCGTTTCACCCGCAGGGTGCCTCTGACCCGGAGCGGCTTGACGTTGCGTTCGCCGGGCAGGTGAACCTGCGGAAAGGCATCCCGTATCTGCTGGAGGCCTTTGCCCGCGTGCGCCATCCGCGCAAGCGGCTGCGGCTGCTGGGTCCCGTCATTTCGCATATGAAGCCCGTACTGGCCAGGCTCCCAATGGAAAATGTCGAAGTGCTCGGACCCGTTGGGCGCGCCGATATGATGCGCCATTTGAGCACGAGCCACGTGCTGGTGCTGCCGTCGATGGAAGAGGGATTCGGGCTGGTGCAGGGGGAAGCCATGGCCTGCGGCTGCCCGGTAATCGCGTCCAGCAATACGGGCGCTGCGGACCTTTTCGCGGATGGCGAAGAGGGTTTCATCGTCCCGCCTGGCGACGCCGACGCGCTCGCAGCGCGGCTGCAGGAGCTGGCGGATGATCCCGCGAAACAACAAAGCATGCGCCAGGCAGCGCTGGATCGCGTGCGGCATCTTGGCGGATGGAATAACTATGGAGACCGCTGGATAGCGGTCCTGCGGGAGCTTCTCGGAGAAGGAATGTCGCGCGGGGAAGAGCCCAGAAAGTGAAAGGGCCTCCAGCGGGATGTGACAACTCCGCGCGGAGACCCCCTTCTGAAACTAGGCGGCCTTGGGGGCCAGCGCTTTCAGCCGCGCGTTCAGGCGGCTCTTGTAGCGGGAGGCGGTGTTATCGTGCAGCACGCCTTTCTGCACGCTCTTGTCGAGCAGCGAAACAGTGGCGTTGTATTGGGTGCGCGCGGCGGCGGCATCACCGGCGGCCAGCGCCTCACGCATAGCGCGCAGCGTGCCGCGCAGCTTGCTGCGGTTGGCGCGATTGACGGCGGTGCGCTTGACGGTCTGCCGGGCGCGCTTCAACGACGAAACATGATTTGCCATAAAAGCCTAAAATCCACTTTCTCTGGGACTTGAAAATTTAGGGATCGAGACGGCGGCGAAAGGACACGCCAGTCTTCCGTGCCCGGACACAGGCACAAATTCCCTGCTTTAGTGTACGGAAACAGCCCACATCGGGTCAATTGCGGATTAGCGAGTTTCAGGGGTTACCCCGCGACGCCGCCCGGCGCTAAAATGTCGGCGAAGGAGGCGAAATGAAGCATGGAATGCGATATCTAAACGTCTTGCTGGCCTTCATTATGGGGGTCGAAAGTGTCTTTCTGTTTGCCAAAGCAATTCGGCCGACCCATCACCTGCCCATCTGGTTTGCCGTCTTTTCGCTCTATATCCTTGCGTCGGCTGTTACTTTTGTCCTGATGCATCGAAAGTTTCGCGCGATCGAATGCAATCCTGAATGCGGATCCATTGCAAGCTTCAACCACAACGCCAAAATTTTCTGGGGCATCTCCATTGGGATTTTTCTGGCTGCCGATTTAGCGTTGATCATCGCTACCTGGTAGCTCTCGATTGCTCGAGGATCACCCGCTCCGCAGCCGCAACCGCATCCCGTGCATCGCCAAAATCGTGCAGCCAGGTTACCTCCGGCTCGCGGCGAAACCAGGTCATCTGCCGCTTGGCGTAGTTGCGATGCCCTTGCTGCGTCGCGGCGATGGCGGCTGCGAGCGGCATCTCGCCACGCTGCACCATGGCGGCCTGCTTGTAGCCCAGCGTCCCAAGCGCCGCGCACGCCGGCCCGTATTGGGCCAGCAGCGCAGCCGTCTCTTCCATCAGGCCGCTCGTAAACATGGCGGCAGCCCGCTGATTGATGCGCGCGTAGAGCGCCGGGCGCGGCGGGTCCAGCCCGATTCGCAGAATGCGAAAGCCGTGCAACGGGTCGCGCCCCGCCTGCCAGGCCGCCGACATAGGCTGCCGGCCGGCGACGGTCACCTCAATCGCACGAATCAGCTTGGGCGTGTCATTGGCGTGGATGCGCGCAGCGGACGCCGGATCGATGCAATGCAGCAGCCGCCACAGATACTCTGCCGACCGCGACGCGGCGCTGTGTCGCAGACGCTCGCGCAAATCTTCGGAGCGCTTCGGGCCCTCGAACAAGCCGGAGAGCAGAGCCCGCAGATAGAGGCCCGTGCCTCCGACGACGATTGGCAGGCGTCCCCGCGCGGCGATCTCGGCCAGCGCTCGCCGGGCGTCGCGGCTATAGTCCCCGGCACTATAGGGTTCGTCCGGGCTGGCGATATCCAGCAGATGGTGCGGAACACGGGCGCGCTCGGCGGCTGTGGGTTTGGCCGCGCCTACATCCATGCCGCGATACACGGCGACGGAATCGCAGCTCAGAATCTCTCCGTTAAACCGCTCAGCCAGAGTCAGCGAAAGCGCAGTCTTGCCGCTGGCGGTGGCTCCCAGCAGGACGACGAGCAACGGTGGATTGGGTGCCGCAGATTCGGGGGTAGCGGCCGGAGCTACCACATCCTCCACCAGCGTGGCAGAAAGATGGCGTGATGTCCGGCGCGGACGGCAGCAAAGACGTAGATGGCGATCGCCATCAACAAAAGCCCTGCGATCTGGCGGCGGCGTGCGCGCCGTACCATCCTTTCGTTATTTTCCGGCACGATCATTGGGGTTCGTATTGCCCGGTCTGCTCGTTATAGAGGAAATAAAAGCGCAGTGCCAGATACGGCCCTTTGAACTGCTTGGGCAGCGGCTGGAACGGACCGGCCCCGGTAATACCGCCCCACGCCGCGCGGTCCAGCGAAACATCCCCGGAAGGCAGAACGAGCTGCATCTGCTTGATGCTGCCATCGGGCATGATCAGGAACTGGATCGCCACGCGGCCCTTTTTCAACAGCGGCGGGCGGGCGGCCTCGGGAATCAGGAGGTCCCAACTGGCCTGGGTGGCTTGAATCACCTGACGGAGGTAGGGGCCAAAGTCCACGCCGCGCGTGTCGCTCAGCACTTCTACGCCAGATTGCATGCCCGCGTGGGAAATCGGAGCGCCCAGGCCGTTATCCCCGTTCTGGCCGTTGCTGCGGGCGGCGCGTTCGGCGCGGCGGATAAGCTGACCCACCGAAAGATTGGGCTCTGACTGGGCAATCTGTGGCTGGGCCCTGGAAGCGCGCTGCGGGCGTTGTTCGCGCGAGGTGGCGGAGGCCGTTGCACTGGGCGCCGAGGGTAAGGCCTGCTCCGGCCGGTGGTGCTCCGGCGGCGTCGGCTGCGTAGCATGCGCCTGCTGTGGCTGCACCGCATGGGGCTGCTGCTGTGGTTGTTGCTGCTGCGGGCGCACCGGCGGCTGCGGCCGCGTGGGCTGTTGCTGCCGCGCCTGTTGCCGGGGAGTGGGCGGCGGCGACGGCCGGCCGGCCCGGCGCTGCGCCAGCAACTGGTCCAGCGTGAGCTTTTTGTTCGACGGATTTTTCGTCTGCGCCGTGTGGTTCTGGTCGGAGATGATATTGGTCCGCGGCGGCGGCTTCTTGATCAGGTCCGGTGGCATGTTCAGATAAACAGTCTCAGGCTTTTTCTGCTGCGGGATGGCCTCCATCGGGTTCACGACAGTGGCGCGCTGCAGAAACTTCAGTTTGGGGCCATAGAAGATCCACCAGAAGACGAGCAGGTGCAGAATGAGCGAAATCCACATCGCCTCCCGCACGCGGGCAGACATCCGCGACCCTTCCAGCTCATCGATGACCTCCAGCAGTTCATGCGGGGCGCGGGCATCGTAGCGGCCAGGCAGACGGTCCAATTGCGGTTCCGTCTGGTTTTCGGTCGGGCTTGGGGGCATTTGCGTTACAGCCATCGGTGAATCGTGAACACCGGGCCTGCGGCGCGTGCCGTGGATGCGCAGGCGTGTCAACTTCAGATACGTTTCCCAATTGTCTCATTGATCCGCCATTCCGGGGTGCCCGGAGTACGCCGAGCGAAATGTAGAATCTGGCCAGTGGACGCCGCCATCATCACCGTCAGTGACTCCTGCTACGCGGGCAGCCGCAAGGATATGTCCGGGCCGTTGGCCGCCCGGACGCTCGAGGACGCCGGATTTACGGTCCGCATCTCCGTAACGGTGCCGGACGACGTGGCTGCCATCACGGCCGCCATCCGGGAGGCTGCAGCCAAAGTACCGCTGGTGATCACCACGGGCGGCACGGGGATTGCCGCGCGCGATGTTACGCCGGAGGCCACGCGGATGGTCTGCGAGCGGATTCTGGATGGCTTCGGCGAACTGATGCGGGCCGAGGGGCGCAAGTCCACCGAATTTGCCGCGCTGAGCCGCGCCGGGGCGGGAACGCTGGGAATTGCGCTGGTTGTGAACGTTCCTGGCAGCCCCAAAGGGGCGGTCGAGTCCCTGCGTGTGGTGCTGCCTCTGGTGCCGCACGCGCTGGCGCTGCTGGCCGGCGACACGGCGCACGGCGACTCCTCTCCTGAGATGTCCGTGTAGGATGAAAACACCGACCCGCACCGGGCAGTCCACCCTTCTGGCCTCCATTCATGCGTATTGACCACCAGCTCTTCCATCGCTGGGAACTCGCACTGCT
>JAJXUS010000145.1 GCA_021782675.1 Acidobacteriota bacterium | reverse complement strand
ACGACGGAAAATCTCTGCACCTCGTCGATCGGAACGCCTATAATCGTCGCTATGCGCGCGGGCAGGGACCGTTCCGGAAGCGACGGATCGACACGGACGTCGAAGATGCGGATCGTCAAGCGGTGGTTCCTCCTGCTGCTGACCGGAGCTGCGTTCAGCCAGAGCACTGCGGCTGCGCCTCCGGCAACCTCCGCAGCAACGTCAATTTCTCCGGCCGACGATGGTATCGCCCGCACCCTGAATCAGAAGATCATGCAGTCCGACAGGTTGCGCCCGCTGGATCTGGGTGTCTATGTGCATAACGGGGAAGCGACGCTGACCGGCACCGTGCCCGATGCGCAGACCGAGCAGGATGTGCTGGATCTGGCGCGTGGCACGGCGGGCGTCACGTCGGTTGATGACAAGCTGCATGTCGGGAAGCCGTTGACCGTCGCACCCGGCTTTTCCAATACTCCGGCGATTGCAGCCCATGCCGCGACCCCGACATCGCAGCAGACGGCGAATCCCAGCGCGGGCGCGACGGTAATCTATCCGCCCGTGCGGAATGGCCAGCCGCCAGATGTCCTGCTGACCGTTCCGTCCGGCACGCCGTTATCGGTGATGATGCAGACCCGCGTTGACAGCAAGCACACGCAGCCGGGGACGCCGTTCCGGGGCATCATCATCCACAATGTTTATTTCCGCCGTGGCATTATCGCCGTCCCGCGAGGATCGGTCGTCGAAGGAACCGTCATTGACGCGCGGCCATCGGGCAAATTGAAGGGCAGCCCGCAGCTCGCGCTGCAGCTATCGAACATTGCCATCGGCCACCGCAGCTACGTGCTCACCAGCAGTGTCTGGGCGCAGAAAGGGCCCGGCAAGGGCCCGGCGACGGCCGCCACTGTCGGCGGAACGGCAGCATTCGGTGCGCTGACGGGCGCAATTGTGGGCGGTGGCCCGGTGGCGCTGTTGGGTGCGGCGCTGGGCGGTCTGGGTGGTGCTGGAATTTCTGCCCTGTCTCCCGGCGCGCGCATCATCATCCCTGCGGAGTCGATTGTCACCTTCCACCTTACGGGCCCGCTTACCGTGCGGGAGCCGACCATGAACGAGGTGCGGGCCATCTCTGCGAATGCGCCGCCCGTGTATCCGCAGCGCCGGTACCGTCGCCCGCCGCCGCAGCAGATCCCGGGTGCGCCGCCGGGGGGTTATCCGTACTGAAACGCTTCCGGCCTGAACCCGTATACTGTTTGAAGGTTCGCCAGCAGGCCTGTCGAATCGTTGCAACGACTTCCACTGGCCGCGGAATGCGGCAGATCCAGGTCACTTTCTCGACATGATCCGTTTTTTGCAGCAGGACAGCCGCATCGTCAAAGGTATTTTCATTGGTTTGATCTCCATCACAGCCATCCTGATGGTGATCACGCTCGTTCCCGGCATCTTCCAGGACGCTTCCGCCTCGGGCGATAACTACGCCGTGGTGCACAGCGGCGGACCCCTCGGTCGCTACTTCGGAGGCACCACAGATGTACCCGTCACCCAGGTGCAGCAGGTGGCGCAGCGGATGCAGCAGCAGCAGCGGCTGCCGGATTTTGTAGTCCCATTTCTGATGCAGCGGGCGGGCCAGATGCTGGTCGAGCGCGCCGTGCTGGTACAGGAAGCGGGCCGGCTGGGCGTGACCGTGACGGACGCGGATGTGCGCAATGAGCTGATGCATGGGCCGTTCGCGCCCATCCTGTTTCCCGGCGGAAAATTCATCGGCGAAAACAACTATGAGAATTTCGTGCAGAACGACTTCAACATGTCGCGCGCCGATTTCGAAAAGCAGCTAAAAGAAGAGATTCTCATTACCCGGCTGGAGGCTTTAATCACCGGTGGTATGACGGTATCGCCCGAGGAGGTACGCGCGGCGTACCTGAAGCAGGCGACCAAGGTGAAGTTTGAGTACGCCGTGATCAGTGCGGCAGATTTGCGGAAGCAGATCAATCCTCCGGACTCCGTCCTGCAGGCGTTCTTCAAGCAGAACGCGGCGCGCTACGCCAAGGCGATTCCCGAGACGCGGACCATCCAGTACGTCGCATTCGCGCTCAACCAGATTCCCGGCGGTCCGCCGCAAATTTCCGGCGCGGACATCCAGCGTTATTACAACGAGCATCAGCAGCAGTTTCAGGTACCGGAGCAGGTGCGCGTGCGGCACATCCTGATCAAGGTGCCGCAGAATGCCGATGCCAAGACCGTCGCCGCAGCGCAAGCCAAGGCCGAAGACATTCTGAAGCAGCTGCACAACGGGGCCAACTTTGCGGAGCTCGCCAAGAAGTACTCCGATGATCCTGGCAGCCGCGCCGATGGCGGCGAGCTTGGTTTCATCCAGCATGGAGCCACTGTGCCGGAGTTTGACCGCACCGCGTTCGCGCTGCAGCCGGGACAGATGTCCGGCGTAATTCGCACCCAGTTCGGCTTCCATATTTTGCAGGTGGAAGAACGCCAGCCGGCGCACGCCAAGCCGCTCGAGGAAGTTCACGACTTGATTCTGGCGAACCTGATGCAGCAGGCGGAGGCGAAGGCCGCGCAACAGTACTCTGCAAAGCTTGAGGCTGAGGCGCAGAAGTCTGGCCTGGCGGCGATGGCTGCGCAGAATCACCTGCATGTTGAGACGACACAGCCGCTGGCGCAGGGCGGGGTGGTCCCCGGGCTGGCCGATGGCACGCAATTGCTGACCAAGGCCTTCCAGATGAAGCCGGGCGCGCCGCCGCAGACCGCATCCACCGGCGAAGGCTACGCGGTCTTCACCGTGCAGAATGTGGTGCCGGCGCATGCGCCGACCTTCGACGCCTGGAAGTCGCATGTGCTGGAAGATTTCCGGAATGAGCAGATTGGCCCTATGCTGAAAGCCCGCACCCAGCAGCTCGCCATCAAGGCAAAGGAAGAGAACAGCCTGAAGAAGGCGGCGAAGGAAGTGGGCGCAACCATCCAGACCAGCGACCTGGTGGACAGCACCGGTCAGGTTCCGAATCTCGGCTCCATGAGCGATGTGGGCGCGGTGGCCTTCACGTTGCAGCCCGGACAGTTCAGCGGTCCGATCGATACGGAGCGCACCGGCGTCGTGATGAAGCTGCTGGACAAGCAGGCGCCGACGGCCGCCGAGATTCAACAGCATCTGGACAGCACGCGCGACCAGTTGGCGCAGCAGCGGCGGGACACGGCGTTTGCAGTGTTCGCGTCTTCGCTGGAGCAGCGCTACATCAAGGGTGGACTGATCCGCTACAACCGGAAGGCCCTGGCCAATCAGCGCGCTGGCATTTAGCGCAATTGCGGCCAGTCAAAAAGAGTAAAGCGGTGGGCCGGCGCCCACCGCTTTGTTTGTTTCGCATCTAAAGATTTGGGGCCGGGTGGCTGTACGGTGGCAGAGTGCCGGCTATGACGTTCTGATCCTCTCACCAGCCTTGGGAAACTATGCTCTCCGAACGGTCGTCCGGCGTTCTTCTTCATATCTGCTCCCTGCCTTCGCGCGGGGGAGTTGGCGATCTTGGTCCGGCGGCCTATGCCTTTGCCGATTTTCTGGCGGCTGCGGGACAACGGTTCTGGCAGGTCCTTCCGCTTACGCCTACGGGTTACGGGAACTCGCCGTATTCTTCACTATCGGCATTCGCCGGAAACCCGCTTTTCATCAGCCTCGAAAAGCTTGCGGAACGCGGCTGGATTCCGGCGGAAGACTTGAACGCTCCATTGCCGTCCAGCGGTGCTATCGATTATCCGGCCGCCGCAGCCCAGAAAATGCCCCTGCTGCACGCCGCGGCAAAGGCCTTTCTCGAACGGGCTACCCCGGAGGATCGGTATTACCTCGGAGAGTTCTGCGGACGCAGCGAAAGCTGGCTGCTGCCATACGCCCGCTTTATGGTGTTGCGCGGACAATACCCGGCGGTGGACTGGACGAGCTGGCCGCGTGAGCTGGCGCGCTGCGAACCGCAGGCGCTGGCGAAGCTGGATCAGGAATACGGCGAAGAGATCGAGCGGCAGAAGGTCATCCAGTTTTTCTTTGAGGAACAATGGCGCGAACTGCGCGCCTACTGCGCCGCGCGCGGCATCGGCTTCATCGGAGACATGGCGATCTTCGTCAACCATGACAGTGCCGACGTATGGACCAATGCGCACCTGTTTCAACTGGACGCAGAGGGCCGTCCGGAGCACGTTGCGGGTGTGCCGCCGGACTACTTCAGCCCGACCGGGCAGCGCTGGGGCAATCCGCTCTACCGCTGGGACGTAATGATTGAGCGCGGGTTCGCCTGGTGGACGGAGCGGATTCGTCGCGCCTTTTCGCTGTGCGACCAGATACGGCTCGATCACTTTCGCGGGTTCGAGGCCTACTGGTCCATCCCGGCAGCGGAGTCAACCGCCATCCACGGCGCGTGGGTCAAAGCGCCGGGCAGGGAATTGTTCGCCCGCCTGCGGCAGGAATTTGGCGAGCTGCCATTGATTGCCGAAGATCTGGGAGTGATCACGCCGGAGGTCGAAGAACTGCGCACCAGTTTCGGACTGCCCGGCATGCGCGTCATGCAGTTTGGCTTCAGCGATCCGGGCGCGCACATTCATCTGCCGCACCGGCTGGTGGAGAATATGGTCGTTTATACGGGCACCCACGATAACAACACCACGCTGGGCTGGTACCAGCAAGCTGGCGAAGCCGAGCGCGAAGCGGTGCATGCCTATCTGGGCGTGACGCGTGAAGAGGATGTGGTGCCATCCATGATTCGCTCAGCGGAGACCTCCGTCGGCCGGCTGTGCCTGATTCCGCTGCAGGATGTGCTGGGGCTTGGCGCTGAAGCCCGCATGAACACACCGGCGGCCGCCGACGGAAACTGGAGCTGGCGCTTTGCGCCCGATGCCTTGCAGCCGGCGATGGCCGAATGGCTGCGTGCCCTGACCGTGGTGACCGATCGTCAGCCACCGGCTCGATTCGACTAGCGCGCTTTACGGCAGCACCTGCGACAACGCACAATAAGGGAGCGCCTGCAAACAACACGGACGCTGTCCGGCTGCAAAGGCGCAGGTCCTTTTACAAATTTCGCAAGGAGACGCGATGCCCCTTACTGGAGAAGCCATTCGAATGATGAACTATGCCGACGATATTGGAACCACCCTGCGGCGCCTGCTGAATGTACTTCCGTCGCTGTCCGCGGAAGAGCGCAAGCGCGTGCGTGAGTACATGATGAACGTAAAGCCGACGATGAACGACGTTCTGGCGGCACTGGACGACACCAAATAATTCCCCGGCGCCGGGCGGGCAGGGACGATTACTGCTCGCCCGCCGGAGGCCGGTAAGGCTGTGCAAGATATTTTCGCGCCAGCGAGAGTGCACCGCCCGTAGCATCGTTCGTCTGCAGGGCCTCCCGATATTGATTTTCCGCGCGCTCCCGTTCCCCCAGAGTGTCAAAAAGCATGCCCAGCTTCAAGTCGCTCCACACCTGCGTCCACGCGGGCACGCCGTCACCGCGCAGCGCCGCGCGAAAAGCGTCGGCCGCACCCTGCTCGTTCCGCTGCTGCATCAGCGTTTCGCCCAGCCGGTAGCTGGCCAGCGAGCTCTCAGGATCAAGCTGTAGCGCCTTGCGGAACTGCGTAGCCGCGCCGTCCAGATCGCCCGCAGAACGGTCATTCATTCCGGCAACAATGGCCGCCCGCACCTGCATCGCCGGACTGGTGCGTAACAGTTCGTGGTCTGGATCGAGGCGAATCTTTCGCGGTGGCTGTTTGCAGTCAATCGAGTAGGAAGTGGCAGGCCCGCGCAGCCAGATGCGCCGTTGAACCGGCCCGTTGGGAGCGTCGAATGTCAGCGCAACCGGCATCTGGAAAAGATCGGTCGTCTGCGAGATGCTGCCGACAAGCTGATAGCCGCCGGCCTGCAGCCGATATAGGGTCCAGGTATTTTGCAACGCGGG
>JAJXUS010000144.1 GCA_021782675.1 Acidobacteriota bacterium | reverse complement strand
CTTTTGGATCATGTTCCCATCCGCCGTGAGAATCTCGACCTTCATCCCCCGGATGGGCAGCATCATTCCCGGCTTTGCCGTGATGTGGCCATATTTTTTGGTCGCCAGAACCTGCTGGTACAGCTCGTATCCGTGTTCCGTCTTCGGTTCGGAGGTCTCGCGATTGGGGCCATGGTCGATGAAGGTGCCGACCGGAATGCGCGCCACCAGTTGCGGCACACCGCCTACGTGGTCGTTGTGGTAGTGCGTCAACAGCACATAGTCAATGCGGTACAGGCCCGCGGCCTTTGCCGCCGCCACAATCCGGTCGGCATCGCGCCCCGCGTGGTTGGGCCAGCCGGTATCGATCAGCAGCGACTGCCCGCCGGGCGCGACGAACAGCGTAGACTGGCCGCCCTCGACGTCAATCACATAAATATGCAGCGCGCCCGCCGCATGGGCCGCTGCCTGCACGCGGCTCGCGCCCATCAGGCTCACGCACAGCGCCAACGCCGCGCCCCCCAGCCATCGCCACCCAGAGAATCTGCGCATCGCTCACCTCATCCACCAACCTGCCCATTATGCTTCATTTCTTCGCAGCCACTCATCCCCGGCTGTGGCGCTACCATCGTGGGGATGTCTGTCCGCAAGATCGTACACGTCGACATGGATGCCTTTTACGCCTCCGTCGAGCAGCGGGATGACCCGGCGCTGCGCGGCCGTCCGGTTGTGGTGGCGTGGCGCGGCAACCGCTCGGTGGTCTGCGCCGCCTCCTACGAGGCGCGGCGGTATGGCATCCATTCGGCAATGGCGGCGATGCGGGCAGAGCGTCTGTGTCCTGACGCTGTGTTTGTGCCGCCGGATTTTGTACGCTACCGCGCGGTGTCGCGTGCGGTGCGGGAGATTTTTCGCCGCCATACCGACCAGATCGAACCGCTGTCGCTCGACGAAGCGTATCTGGACGTGACGGAAAACAAGCAGGGATTGCCGACAGCCACTCGCGTCGCGCAGAGTATCCGCCGGGAGATTCGTGAAGAACTGCAGTTGACAGCCTCCGCCGGCGTGGCGCCGAACAAATTTCTGGCGAAGATTGCTTCGGACTGGCGCAAGCCGGACGGCCTCTTCGTGATTCGACCCGAAGACGTCGAAGCCTTTCTAGACACGCTGCCGGTGGCAAAAATTCCGGGCGTCGGGAAGGTGACTGGCCGGCGCCTTGCGGATCGCGGCATCCACACAGTTGGCGAGCTGCGCGCGCAGCAGCTCTCTGCGCTGGAGCGCCTGTTTGGCCGCTATGGCGGACGGCTGTATGAGCTGGCCCGCGGCATCGACGAGCATCCTGTCGAACCGAACCGTCCCACGAAATCCATCTCTGCGGAAGATACCTTTGAGACCGATATGGCCCTGGACGACATGCAGCCGATGATTGAGCGATTAGCGGAGAAGGTGTGGAACGCCTCCCGCCGCGAGGAGCGCGTCGCGCGTACCGTGGTACTGAAACTGAAGACCAGCGGCTTCGCCATCCTCACGCGCAGCAGCACGCCACCCTCCCCGCCGCGGTCTCTGGCGGAGTTCTGCGCCATCGCGCTTTCCCTGCGCAGCCGCGTTCCGGTTGACGTGGCACAACGCTTCCGGCTGGTGGGCGTCGGTCTCAGCAACTTTGAACACCCGCACGACGATGGCCAGCGAGACCTGTTCCACGCGCCGGAGGCCTGAATTCAGGCGGTCTTTGGCGTCAGACGCCGCAGTGCCATCGACAGCATAAGCTGCGAGCAGCCGCTGATGACCAGATTGATGCCGATAAACAATCCGATAATCCAGAGCGCCGTCATCGGCCAATGCGCCCAGACCATCAGGCCCAGCACCAGTGAGATGATGCCGTCGAACAGCGTCCATCCCGCGCCTGGGGTCTTCATGGTGGCGCCGGCAATGATGCGAAAGACGCCCACGACGACAAAGTAGACGGCCAGCAGCAGCGTCATTACCAGCAGACCGGCCAGCGAGTTGCGCAGCAGGATGATGCCGATGACCAGAGCGAAGACGGCGTTGAGGACATGCAGCATGAAGTGGTGCGCGTGCCGGTGCCGTAATGCCTGCACAGTCTGGATAATTCCGGCGATGATCAGCACCCAGCCAAATACCAGAATGGAAATGATGGACACAGCAATGGAGTCGATCACTGCAAAAGCGCCCAGCAGGACTAATGCGACGCCGCTGGCAGCCAGCCAACCCCACATTTTGTGCAGATCATGATGTTCATGTACGACCGCTGCAGAACTCATCGTTCTCCTCCCGGTGGTGCCCAGGTCCGCCAACCCGCTGCCGCGTGGCAAGCGGTCTGGCTTCGGCCAGCGCCAGCAGGCTCTGGCCGCTATGATCAACATCTTACGGCTCTGGCGGCGATTTCATGGGATTTTCATCACCGTCTCATCGAGGTTTCGCCCGCACGTGCGATCCATACCGTATGGGCGAGACTGTTTGTGACACTCTCATCCTGTCGGACCTTCATCTGGGCTCAGAGTTAAGCCGTGCCCGGGATGCGATGTCTGTGCTGGAAAGTTATCGCTTCCGCCGCCTGGTGCTGCTGGGCGATATCTTTGCGGATTTGAACTTCCGCCGCCTCACCGGCGACCACTGGAAGCTCCTCAGCCACATCCGTAAACTCTCCAACCCGCGCCGCCGCGTGGAGGTGGTCTGGGTCGAAGGCAACCACGACCATGGGCTGGCGCAGTTGATGTCGCACCTGGTCGGCGTTCCTGTCTACGAGCGCTACGTGTGGGAGTATGCCGGCAAGCGTCATCTCGCCATCCACGGCCACCAGTTTGACCGCTTCGTCAGCCGCAATCTGCTGCTCAGCCGGCTGGGGGAACAGATCTTTTACGGCATTCAGAAGCTGGATGCGGACAGCAAGATCTTCTCGCGTTTTCTGGATCGCATGAATACACGCTGGCTGCGGTTGTCGGACAAGGTTGCCGAAGGCGCGCTGGAGTATGCCCGCGCGGGCCGCTGCGACCGCGTCTTTTGCGGCCACACGCATGCGGCGCTCACGCTGACCCGCGATGGCATTGAGTATCACAATTCAGGGTCGTGGGTGGATGCGCGCGCCACCTTCCTCACCATTGACCCGGAGGGAGTGCGAACCCACACCTATGCAGGCGGAACTCACCATTGTTATCCCCGCGAAGAACGAGAGCCAGACGCTGCCCCGGTTGCTGACCTCTTTGAGCCGGCAGCAATATCCACTGCTTCCGCATACCAAAGTCTTCGTTGCTGACGCTGGCTCGACGGACGCGACGGCAGCGATTGCGCAGTTGACCGCGGCGCAGCTTGGGCTGCAGCTGATCGTCGTTCCCGGTGGCCTGCCGGCGCAGGGGCGCAATGCTGGCGCGCGCCTGGCACGCACACCGTACATCCTGTTTCTCGACGCCGACGTCGAACTTCAGGATCCTTTGCTGCTGGTTCGCGCCGTGTACCGCATGCGGACGCAGCAGCTACACTGCGTCACCACCGACATTCTCTGTCCGCAGGGCACAGCGGCGGACCGCCTTCTGTTTCGCGCAAACAACGCGGTGCAGCGCGCCTCGCGCTGGGGCGCTCCGTTTGCCACGGGCATGTTTATGCTGTTCGACCGCGCCGTCTTTCATCAGCTTGGCGGCTTTGATGAGTCTGCCCTCTACGCGGAGGACTATCTGCTGACCAAGCAGGTGGAGCGCAGCCGATTCGGCGTGGTCCGCGGCGGTGTGGTCACATCCAACCGCCGCTTTCAGAAAATGGGCCGCGCCCGCATCGCAAAGATGTTTCTCACCACGGCGATCAACTCGCGCAATCCGCAATACTTCCGGATGGATCAGGGGTACTGGGAGCCGAAGGTGCGCTCTGTCGCGCCCGCCAAACATGGGCCCGCCGCTCTTTAGCGCAGCATCTCCACGGTGGGCGCGGCAGCCAGCACACCGGCCTCGGTGGCGTAACGGTAGAAGGTCTCAATCCCTGCCAGGCACGCCTCATCCAGCACGTAATGAATGTTCTGGCTCAGGTAGGTGCGGATGGTCTCCGCCGGCACGGCAATGCGTGGCGCCCACTCTGCAACCAGATCGCTGACATGCGCCATTCCGTGATCCCGTGACTGCAGAAAATCCTCAATCACGCTCGCAGACCTAAAGCCCGACGCAGCCACGGCCTGTGGCCGTACCGCCCAGAACGCGGACACCCAGGGCACGCCCGTATGCGCGATCCACTCCTCCGCCAGATCGATGGTACGCAGCCGCTCGCCGGTCCGCTGTTCGCGGGCGGCAGCGTTCTCCAGCGCCAGCAGGGCGGGATCGCCGATCAGCACCGCCGCGTCGCAGCCGGCCAGCATTGCATCCAGGTCCGGCGCATGCGGCACAAACTCCGGGCGGGTGCCGTAAAAGCGCTGAAAGATGATCTGCGCGTAGGCGTTCGATGTTCGCGAAGCGGTATCGGCTGCGACCCGGCGAATGTCGCGCATGGGGCGGTCATGCCGCACCACGAGCAGAATCGAACGGACGCGCCCCAGGGACGCAATGGTGCAGCCCGGAAGGACGGCCAGTCCCGGCGTATATCCCGCGATTGGAATCAATCCGATGTCGGCCGCACCGGCCGCCAGCTCTGCCGCGCAGCGCGATGGCATGGAGTAGTGAATGCGATAGCGCGTGGCGAGGCGCTCGCCTTCCGGCGGATGTTCAAAGTCCCACATCAGCGGTGCGGGATTGAGAAAGCGGATGGCCGAAATGCGTAACCGGTGGCTCACAGACGAGTGTAGCAATCTGCAAGATTCTCGCTATTTCGTCCGGCGGCCGGGACGTTGCTGGCGGAACAGCAGAACCGCCTGCAGATCGATGGCGGTATGCAGCAGGATCGGAACCAGCAGATCGCCGGTCAGCAGATATGCCACGCCGAAGCCAAACCCGGCGACTGCGCTGCTCAGAACGCCGCCGACCCCCTGGTAAAGATGGTTCCATCCGAATAGTAGCGAAGTCAGCAGCAGCGTTACCGTCCAGCTCAGGTGCAGGGGGCCGTTCACAAAAAAGAGAAACAGAAAGCCACGAAACAGAATTTCTTCGCAGATGCCGGCAGTCGTCGCCAACACCGCGAACCATCTCAGCTCGACCGATGTTTCCGGAAAGATCACGGCTACGTCGCCGGCGCTCTGACGGTAGGCAGCGGCATATTTTTTACCCAGCCGCGGATGCAGCGCCGTGCGCAGACCGGGCAGCAGGGCCAGCGCAAAAAACAGAATCACGACCGTTGCCGCCACACCGCGTGCTGTGCCGCTGCCCAGCAGCCAGGAGATATCGGCGGCCTCGCGGCGCAGCGGCCGCAGACACTCCGCAAGCGTCACGGCGATGGCTGCACCGGCCAGAAGCCACTCCAGGCCAATACTGGCGCGATAGTAGACAACGCGACGCTCGGGAGCGTCGATCAGGCGCCGCACTGCCCGGCGGTCAAGCAGCGGCGCGGCCACCAGCAATGCCACAATCGCGGCTTGCAGGGATTGCATCGTATCTGCGGCCATTGCTTTGGGCTCTCCTGCCGGTGGCAACCTCCACGAGCATAACTGTTTCTCGCACAGCCCGTGACGGCGGATCGCTTGACTTTCCCGGGAGTCACGGGTAGCCTCTGCCCAATCCCGCTCTGCATTGTCAGCAATTTCGCACTCTGAGCTTACGCGGGGTCATCCCCTTATGACTGAAAATTGCCCGCCGCTGCCGTCCGCTGCCATTGCGCCTCTCGCGATGCAGGAAAATGCGCTCGCCTGGCTCGCCCTTACCCTGACGGAGGGGCTGGGTCCGATGCGCATCTGGCGCGCCGTCCGCGCGGTAGGCAGTGCGGGAGCCGTGCTTCGCCTGCCGCTCACGCAGCTTGAGGGCCTGCGCCTGCCGGCCGTCGCCGCGCAGGCGATCGCCTCCGGCCGCTCGCATGCCGCA
>JAJXUS010000143.1 GCA_021782675.1 Acidobacteriota bacterium | reverse complement strand
GGGCATCATTCTTTACTTCCACGGCACCACCGTACAGCGCACCAACGTGCCTTCCAACTTCACCGCGACCACCGACGCGGACTATACCGATGGCACGCTGCTGGCCGCCGTCTGGGCGTCGCAGGGCTACGTCGTCGTAATGCCGGACTACATTGGCCTGGGCGACGACACGGCGCACGTCCATCCCTATGTCGTCTATCCGGCGCAGAATGCCCAGACCGGACTCGCGATGCTAAAGGCCGCCGAGTCGGTATTGTCCAGCAAATACCAGATCACGGCGAACCTTCCGCTCTTTATCACCGGCTACTCCGAGGGCGGAGCCTATGCCTTGCAGGCAGGGCACATGATGCAGACGAATTCGCAGTACGCCTCGGTGCTGAACGTGACACTGAAGGATGACGTGCCGCTCTCCGGTTTTTTTGACCTGTCGAACACTGGCGTTTCGTACCTGTTCTACAACATGGACCCGAATGCGTCCTCGAATCCCTACTACGCCTACAGCCCGGTCACTTCCATCGCCAGCAAGCCGTACCTCAGCGCCTATCTCACGCTCAGCTTCGCCAACTACGCAAACATCACGCCAACAACGATTCTTGCGAGTTCGTTTTATAACTATCCGTGCTCGAACGGCTCGAACTGCAAGACGCTGGACAACACCTACTTCACCGATACGCAGTCGAGCGGTTATGACGCAGCGGTCCTCACCCTTGCTGACACGCAGGCGGAGCTTGCTGGCTGGGGCATCTTCACGAATAACTCGGTCGCGTCACTGCTGACGGCGAGCTATTCCAGCGCACTGCAGAACCATGACACGACGAATCCGCTCTATCAGCAACTGGTGAACGCTGACACCTACACCTTCACGCCATCGTTCCCGGTCACTCTGCTTTCTCTCGAGCAGGATTCGGTCGTCACCCGCGTCAACTCCGACGTGGCCTACGCCTACTTCACCAAGCAAAACGCCAAAGGGCCCTATCAGGAGATTCTGGTGCCGAACAACGACTTTATGATCTCGAATGGCCAATATCTGCCCAATGAGGGCGTCGATCACCTGACGGAGATGCCTTTTATGAGCGTGCTGATTCTGAACCAGTTCAACCAGGCGCATTGACGGAACCGCTGGGAGCGGCCAGCCCGCATCCATTCGACGGCTGCCGGATTTTCTCTACTGGTAGGCTGATGCCTGTGAGCCGACGATTCCATCAAGCAATGGCAGCGTTCGCGTGTTTCGCGATTCTTCTCGCGGGCGGCTGTCAAACGCCCGGACCAGCCGCGGGGCCTGCCGCTTCGGATGCCTCCAGCCGGGCCGTGCGTTCTGCCGTTCAGCATCCTGCCGTCGGGGAGCCCGCGCCGAACTTCAATTACTATCTCCTTGCGCTGTCGTGGTCGCCCGAATATTGTCACGGCCATCCCAACAGCGCGCAGTGCGACGGCTCGCATCCTGGCTTTGTCGTCCACGGCCTCTGGCCCCAGCGCAATGACGGCCAGTGGCCTTCGAACTGTTCCAACGCGCCCGGACTTGCCGACCCCGGCAGCATGCTGGACATCATGCCCAGCCGGCGTCTGATCGCGCACGAATGGGAAAAGCACGGCACCTGCACCGGCCTGAGCCCGCAGCAGTATTTCGCCACCGTGCGGCGCGCCTGCCAGTCGGTCCATATCCCGACGGCGCTGGTCAGGCCGCGCACCTCGCGCCGCGTTTCGGCGACCGCCATCAAAGCGATGTTCACCGCAGCCAATCCGGGCCTCGACCCGTCCGACATGGCGATTACCTGCCATAACCGCTACCTGAGCGGCGTCGAGATTTGCCTCACCCAAGGCTTACAGCCCATCGCCTGCCGCTCGGTGCGCGACTGCACGGCAAGCTCCATCACCATTCCGCATTTTCAGCCACGCTAATTCGGGACCGGCCACCCCGAAACGCACCTGGCCCAAGCTGTGATAGCATCCGGCTCGATGAAATCTTTTTGGTCGTTCTGCGCTGCTCGCCGCTTTCGCCTGTTTGTTGCAGGGGTAACGTTTCTCTCTCTCGCTGGGACACTTACAGCCCAGACTGCTGCCGACCCACGCATTGCCGCCTTCCTTCATGGGCTCTCGGGCATGCGGAATCCGCGTCAGGCCGCGATCTCACCCAATGGAAAAGCGGTGGCCTGGGTGGCGCCGGATGGCGACGCCGGCCAGCGAATCTTTCTTCGGGCGCTCGAGGGCGCGCCAGGTTCGGAACAGATCCTCCCCGCGCCGGGCGCTGGCGTCGGATGCACGGAGAGTGACGTCGTGTGGTCGCCAAACGGCCACCGCATCGCCTTCACCTCGGATTGCGTCACCCGCGGCCAGCAGCAGATATTCATCTCAACATTAGGAGCAGACGGAAAACCGCAGGCGCCGCGCCAGATTACGGCGGTGAAGGGCTTTGTCCACCGCCTGGCCTGGTCGCCGGATGGCAAACAACTCGGCTTCCTGTTCATCGCCAATGCCACGCGGCCGCCGGACGCGGTCTTCGCCATCAAGCCGCTGGTCGGCGTCATCAGTGCGAACACCATTGCAGAAGTGCAGCGGCTGGCCCTGGTCGATCCCTCCGCGACCGCTCCCGTCAGCGATCCCCCGCAGATCAGCCCCGCGACGCTTCATGTGTATGAATTTGCCTGGTCGCCTGACAGCCATTCCGTAGCCTATATCGCCGCTCCTCCACCGGGGGACGACAACTGGTGGGTGGCGCAGCTTTATACGCAGCAAGCGGCCGCCGCGACCGCGCCACGTTCCATCCTGAAGCCGACGATGCAGATCGCCGTACCGCGCTGGTCGCCGGACGGCAAGCAGATCGCCTTCATTGGCGGCCTGATGAGCGACCGCACGCAAAACGGCGGCGATATTTATGTGATTCCTTCGGCGGGCGGAACGCCGCACGACCTGACACCCGGCCGGAAGGCCACGCCCGCCTGGATGCACTGGTTCAGCACCACGCGCATGGGCTTTACAGAAGTCAAAGACGGCATGTCCCGTTACAGCGAGCTGAACCCGAAGACCGGCGCGGAAGATAAAGCCGCGCGCGTGACCTTCCCGGCGACCATCGGCGCCGGCTTCGACCAGCTCGATATCTCGTTCTCCCGCCAGCGGAGTCCGCAGGCAGCATTGATCAAGTCCACCTTCGATCAGGCGCCGGAGGTTTGGGCGGGCAGCCTGCGGCACCTGTCGCAGATCACTCATCTGAACGGTTCCCTGACACCCACCTGGGGGAAGAGCGAAAGCGTCACGTGGACCAATCAGGGCTACCGCATCCAGGGCTGGCTTGTCTATCCGCGCAACTACGATCCGCACAAGAAATATGCGCTGATCCTTTACGTCCATGGCGGGCCGTCCAATCGCGTCCTGCCGCGCTGGCCGTATCCCGGCTATAACCCGCTGGCTTTCTCCGCCGTCGACGACTTTGTTCTGATGCCGAATCCACGCGGCAGCTTTGGCGAAGGAGAGACATTCACCGAGGCCAACCGCAAAGACTTTGGCTATGGCGATCTGCGCGATCTGCTGGCGGGCGTGGACACGGTCACGAAACGTTTCCCGATTGACGCGAACCGGGTTGGCATCACTGGCTGGAGCTACGGCGGCTTTATGACCATGTTTGCCATCACCCAGACGCATCGCTTCCGCGCCGCTGTCGCCGGGGCCGGCATCTCCGACTGGAAGAGCTATTACGGGGAAAACTCGATCGACACCTGGATGATTCCCTTCTTCGGCGCCAGCGTCTACGACGATCCGGCCGTTTACGCCAAGAGTTCCGCCATCAACTTCATCAAAAATGCCAAAACGCCGACCCTGATCGTCGTCGGCGACCGGGACGGCGAGTGCCCGGCCCCGCAGTCCTTTGAAATGTGGCATGCGCTGCGGGCCATGCACGTGCCCGTCAAGCTGGTGGTCTACCCGAATGAAGGCCACGGGTTTACCCGCCGCGCCGACAGCCAGAATGTGCTGGAGCGGGCGGTGGCGTGGTTCAACCAGTACATGCCGGAGACAAGCGCCCATTAAGATCGCGGGCCCCTGTGGAGCAGTGGGTCCCGCGCGTTTGCCGCGAGTTGCTGGCAGGCCCTAGAATTAGACAATCTGAATCGCGTCCATCGCTGTTTCAGGCTCAGGTGACCGTCGTTCCGCGTCCAAGCGGCGACGGGGAGGTTCAATGCGTCGGTTTGTGTTTCTCGCTTTACTGTGCAGCCTGGCGCTGCCCGTCAGTCTCTCTCTCACCGGCTGCGTCAAGAATTACGGGCAGAACTATTGCAGCGGATTTCAAAGCGGTCCACTCACCTCCGCCACATCGACCATTAACCTGGAGCCGCGCACGTACGGTGTCTCGCTCAGTTATGGGCAGATTGGAAAGATCGGCGCCGCGACGGCCCTGACCTGCAAAGGGCAGTCCTCCGGCCTTACCACCTTCACCTACGGAACCAGCAACCTGAATCTGGCCGACATTTCTCCGACGGGCTCCATCTGCGGCGGCACCTGGAATCGCAATTCCGGCAACGGCGTCGCCAATTACACAACGTGCATTCCCACGAATCAGACCGGCATTGCCTACATCACGGCCAGCGGCGGCGGCGCCACCAGTAATCCCGTTCCGGTGTTTGTCCATCCGCCGGTCACCAGCGTGTCTTTAGGCAACAGCAGTACGGTGCATAACTGTCCGAACAATCCGCAGACCGGCTCACCGACCAATGTTGGCGTGTATTCACCGACCAGTTGCGTCTCGCAGAATCAGACGGCACAACTAGCCGCCACGGTCTGCACCGGTAACGGGCCCTGCACCCCCGGCTCGGCGGATGACATTACCTGCGCCGCCGGTCATCTGACCTTTGCGTCCCAGAACAGCAACATCGTCTCCGTGGACCAGAATGGCGTGGCCACCGCGCATCAGCCCGGTTCCACGGTCATCTCCGCCAGCGTGGCGCAGGCGACCAGCACGGCCGGCTATTTCTTTACCTGTCCGCCAAAGAGCATAACCCTGCGGGTCGGCACCGGCACAGCAAGCCAAACCAGCGTCACGGTCAACACAAACAACATTCAGCCGCTCACCGCGACGGTCCTCGACACAGAAAACAATCCGATCACCGGGTTGAGCCTGACTTACTCCTCGAACGATCCGATCAACATCCCGGTCAGCAGCTCCGGCGCTGTTCAGCCTGCCTATCCGAGCGATGCAGCCATCACCGTGCAATGCTTGCCGGGGATCTGCAATCCCGCGCCCCAGGACCAGATCAGCAATCTGAGCACAGGCCTCCCCATCTCGAGCAACCCTGTTGAGATTCACACGCCAGGCCCCAGCTCGAATTTTCTCTACATGGCCAGCCCCGATTCCTACAACTTTGTGCCGATTGACTTCCTGACCGGGACCGTGGGCACGCCGACCCGGCTGCCTTACCAGCCCAATTCCATGGTGATGGACGAGCTGGGTAAGTATCTCTACTTCGGCAGCTCCAACGAGCTGATGATTGCATCGATTTCGGTAACGAACGGAGCAACGCTCAACACTCAGGCGCAGAGTGTCCCCGGCACCGTCCTGGCCGTCTCGCCGGATGACTCACTGGTGGTGATCCACGATCCGTGCCGCCAGCTCTTTTATCTGTACACGCCGGCGGTCGGCAAAACGGCGGCAACCGTTCAGTCCTTTGTGGCGCCAGGCCCAACCATCGCCTGCGACGCGAACAATGAACCGCTGGATCCTTCGGTTGAGATTAACCCGCCCTACGCAGCCCAGTTCACGCAGGACAGCCAGACTCTCTACATCGCCGGCGGCAACACGCTGTACACGTACTCCCGTTTCACCGGCTGGCACACCTGTACTGACAATGGCCAGACCGGCAACTGCCCGGTTGGCGCGCATAGCGTGGCCATTACCGTGCCGGGCGTGGGAGCGTACGCCTCCGGGTCCACGACTACATC
>JAJXUS010000142.1 GCA_021782675.1 Acidobacteriota bacterium | reverse complement strand
TTCCCCGTTGATATTCGCCAGAATGCGTTGGCTTTCCGAGGGAGGAATGTCGGAGATTGTCACGTGGCATGCCAGAGCATTTACTTGTGAGCTCAGACTCCAGACATGCAGATCGTGAACGTCGCAGACGCCCTGCACCTGACGCATCGCGGCCCGCAGTTCCGCCAGCTCAAGATGCTCCGGCATCCCTTCCAGCAGAATATTCAGCGTTTCCCGGATGATCGACAGCGAAGACCAGAAGATCATGGCAGCGATCAGCAGAGAGAGCAGCGGATCGATCCACTGGATGCCGGTAATCGCGATCGCCAAACCGCCAGCAATGACTGCGGCCGTTGAGAGCGTATCGCCCAGCATGTGGATGAACACGGCCCGCAGATTCACATCGCGGCCGGCGCGCCACAGCATCCACGCAATCACGCCATTCATCGCCACGCCCACAGCGGCGACGACCATCATGATCTTCGGTTGAACCACAACCGGGTGCATCAGGCGGTGGAACGCCTCCACCCCAAGCCAGATGGCGATGACAATCAGCGCCAGGCTGTTGACGAAAGCGGCTAGTACGCCTGCGCGACGGTATCCGAATGTCTTGCGGTCGTCCGCCGGCTTGGCGTGCAGCCGCACAGCAAGGAGAGACAGCCCCAGCGCCAAAAGGTCCGAAGTGTTGTGCCCTGCTTCTGAGAGAAGCGCCAGGCTATGGGCACGCAGGCCAGCCACGAACGTCAGCACAATATAGCCGAGCGTCAGCACAAGCGCGATGCGAAGCACCGCTCCGGTCCTGCCTTCGGGCGCTGCGTGGACGTGCATGCAGACAGTTTACTGCGAAGGCCGAACCCGGACGCAGGGGTTTGCGCGCGATGAAATGCGGAATGGTTTTACTGCCCGGCGGCCTGCAGCGCGGCGATCGCCGCGCCGGTGACCGCCAGATCATCGCTCATCGGAATCGCTTCCAGCGTATACCCCTGCAGCGGGCTCATCTTCACCATCTGCTGCAGATAGTTCTGCAGCAGCTTCAGATCCAGGAAGCGGACATTGAAGCCCGTGAAGTAGAAGCGTCCCGGGCCTTCCATATGAATCGAATTGGCAGTCGCCGCCGCCAGGCTGCGGTGCCAGAGGCGAACAAATTTGACGCAGCGCTCATCCCCGGCCTTTGCATTGGCGAACACCTCTTCCGGCTCCATATCGAGGAACCGCAGCCGCATGGCACGGTGTCCCATCACGCCTTCCAGATGGCCGCGGCCGCCGCATCCGCAATACGTTTCGCCTGGATCGAGGCTGACGACAGTATGGCCGCCTTCCCAGATGCCCTCGGCATACGGATAGCGTCCGAAGCCGATCCCCCAGCCGATGGCCCATACGCGGATAAAGTGATGCAGCCGGCCCTTGATGGCGGCAACGCCCGCGGCGATGGCATCCGCGTCATTCAACACCGTCACCGGCGCATCGATGCCCTGCTCCCGCAGTGCTTCGCGCACGCCGAGCGCCATGCGCGCGCCCTTTAGCTGCACCAGGTTGGGAGAGTCTTCGACCACTCCGTCCTGCAGAATGCCGGGCACTGCCACGCCCACAGCAGACACTGGACCACATGCGCGAGTTGCACGTTTTGCCTGTTCACACAGCTGCTCAATCAGAGCATCCAGGGGAGTGTCGAGCAGGGCGTTGGGGTCATCCGCGCCTTCAGGAAAATGAAACAGCTCGGAGCATGGCTGCTCATCCCGCACAACGCCCGTTACCATGCGCCCCGATAAATGGATTCCGAGACTGTTCGGCATCGCGTTCCCTCACTCACCCTTGCTGAGCCGGTTGAGGCCGTTGAAGGCCGCAGCCTTATAGGCTTCCGCTAGCGTTGGATAGTTGAAGACGGTATCGACAAAATAGTCGATCGTGGCATTCAGCGCCATCACCGCTTGTCCAATGTGCACCAGTTCGCTGGCGCCCTCGCCGATAATGTGCACGCCCAGCAACTGCCGCGTGTCCCGATGAAAGATCAGTTTCAGCCGGCCGGTCGTGTCCCCGCGAATCTGCCCGCGTGCAATCTCGCGATAGTACGCGACGCCCACCTCGTACGGAACATCTTCTTCCGTCAACTGCTCCTCCGTCTTGCCAATGAAGGATATCTCCGGGATTGTGTAAATGCCGTACGGATAATATTTGGGATTCGAGTGCAGCGATTCATCGCCAAAGATGCGGGCCGCCGCAATGCGTCCCTGCTCCATGGATACCGACGCCAAAGCGGGAAATCCGATCACATCGCCGGCGGCAAAGATGTTCGGCACGCGCGTGCGATAGTTTTCATCCACCGCGATACGGCCGCGGGAGTCCGCCTCCAGCCCGGCTGCCGCAAGGTTCAGATCGTCGACGTTGCCCTGACGGCCCACAGCGTACAGCAGCGCGTTGCCGGAGATGCGCTTTTTGCTCTCAAGATTAGCAACCACGGTGCCGTCCGGGAGACTCTCGACACTCTGTACTTCTTCATTCAGCCGCATGGTCACACGGCTGTCCCGCAGGTGGTAGCTCAGCGCCTCAACAATCTCCTGATCGGCAAATTCCAACAGCTTGGGTCGCTTCTCCACCAGGATCACGCGCACACCCAGAACAGCAAACATGCAGGTATATTCCACGCCAATCACGCCGCCGCCCACCACAATCAGCGTCTTCGGCAACTCCGGAATCGTAAGAATCTGATCGCTGTTGATGATGTTGATGCCGTTCAGTGGCACCTTGGGATTGCTGGCGGGCCGCGACCCCACGGCGATCAGCGTGTTCTTTGTCTCATACACGCTCGAACCGCGGGAATTCGTCACCCGAAGATGCGTCGCATCTTCAAAACTGGCCGTGCCGGTGAGCACCTCGATGTTGTTCCGCGACAGTTGCGCATCCGTCACGTCCACTTCCGTCTTGATGACGTGCTGCACGCGGAAAGCAAGATCGGCCATCGTGATCTTGTCCTTCACGCGATAATTCATCCCGTAAATGGACCGGTAGTTGTAGCCCGACAGGTGAAGCACGCCCTCGCGAAAGGTCTTGCTCGGAATGGTTCCGGTGTTGACGCTGACGCCGCCCACAAACTCCCGCTGCTCCACCACGCCGACACGCTTGCCAAGTTTCGCGGCGTAGATGGCCGCCCGCTGGCCGGAAGGTCCTGACCCGATGACGAGAAGATCGAATGAATCCATAGGAATGGGTGCCGGGCTCGGAGAGCCGTCTATGCTCCCCTGATTTCGAAGCTACCATAGAGACGCGGCGCCTCTGTCAACGAGGGCCGCTCGCGGTGCCGCAGATTCGATCCCAACTGCCCTTATGCTTTACGCAATTACCGATCGCCAACGGCTCTCACCCGAGGAGCGCATCGCGCGGGAACAACTCGTGTTGGATGCAGCGAACTGGGCTCGATCGGGGGTCACGTGGATACAGATGCGCGAAAAAGACCTCGATGCACGCGCTCAGGTGGCTCTGGCGCGCGATCTGCTCGCTGCCATCCGGCAGCCCGGTTCTTCGACCCGCCTGTTGATCAATAGCCGGCCGGATGTCGCTCTCGCCGCCGGCGCCGATGGTGTCCACCTGACCTCCGCACCGGACACGCTCACGCCGGGCGAAGTGCGTCGCCTCTTTCGGGCGGCCGGTGCGCCTCGACCCCGGATCAGCATCGCCTGCCATACCCCCGATGAGGCAGCGGCCGCTCGGCATGCAGAGGTTGACTGCATTCTGTTCGCTCCGGTTTTTGGCAAGGTCCTCCGCACCGCCGCCGGCGTGGAGCAACGTCTGCCGGGCGCTGGCCTGGAGAAGCTCGCCGCTGCGTGCCATGCCGCCGGGTCTGTCCCGGTGTATGCGCTGGGGGGCGTCACGGAACAAAACGCATCGGAATGCCTGGCCGCCGGAGCGACCGGCATCGCAGCCATCCGGCTCTTGCAACAGCCGCCAGCGGTATGGCGCGCCTTTGCGGAATAGGACACGCCGTGATCGTTTGACGCACCGGCACTCCCGCCGTAGTCTCAAAGTACGAGCTTCCGCTTTCCTCCGTCACCCCGTTCACCCCGCCAGGAGGTCTATCGCCATGCTATTTACCGTGATCGACTTACAGCGTGAGCCGATCGATTTCCAGGAGTCTCTTCCTCCCGGAACTATTGATTTCACTGAAGATATCCGCCAGTCCGGCGACTTGACCGCACAAGGGCGCGCCGATCTTCTCCATGAGCACCGTGGCCCCAATGACGTTGTCGAGGACATTCGCATCCGGGCCAGCGCCTCCACGCATCTGGAGCTTGCCTGTGCCCGCTGCCTGGAGCCGGTGACCATTCCCGTAGCCACCTCCTTTGACCTTATCTTCCGGCCCGGAGAGGCCGACGCAACCTCCGCCGAGCGCGCCATCAGCACCTCCGAGACTGAAATCGGATACTATGAAGGAGACGGTTTGCTGCTGGAAGACGTTCTGCGGGAGCAGATTCTTCTGGCGCTGCCGGCCCGGGTTTTGTGCAGCGATTCCTGTAATGGACTATGCCCTGCCTGTGGCCGAAACCGGAACACCGATCCATGCGACTGCGACGCCCTCCCATCCGATCCACGCTGGGCGGCACTCCAGTCGGTTCGCGTGCAACAGAAGCCATAAAATTCCGGCACGGGATTGGCCGGCGGATAGCGCGCGCCAGTTAGAATGGTTTTTGCGACATAAAGCTCCGCCCAGGGTGCACCTGCGACCTGTTGAATGCGAGCCTGCATTTTGAACCTTAAGGAAGAACTATGCCGAATCCCAAACGACGCCACTCCCGGCAGCGCACCGCCAAGCGGCGCTCGCATGACTTTTTGACCAGCCCCTCGCTCTCTGAATGCCCGAGCTGCCATGAGCGCAAGCTGCCGCATCAGATCTGCCCCAAGTGCGGCGTCTATAAAGGCCGCGACGTGGTGGCCGTAAAGGAAAAGAAATAGCTCCTGCCCGCCCATGCTGATCGATATCGCTCTCGCTGCCATGGGATCAGATAAATCGCCGGACCCCGAGATTCGCGGGGCGATTCTGGCTGCCCGCACGTTGGGCGTGCGTGTCCACCTTATTGGACCGGAGCGCACGCTGCGCCCCCTGCTTGCCCGGCAGATGCGCCGCGCCGGGGAACGCCGCCTGCCCATAAAGATCGTTCAGGCCAGTGAAGCCATCGGCATGAGCGAGAAAGCCGCGCAGGCCGGTCGTTCCAAAAAAGATTCCTCCATGCGCGTGGGCCTGAAGCTCGTCCGCGAAGGAACCGTCGCCGGTTTTATGACCGCCGGCAATACCGGCGCTGCCATGGCCACGGCAAAGATGGTACTTGGCGCGTTGCCGGGCGTTGACCGTCCGGCGCTGGTCGCCGTGCTGCCCACCTCCAACGGCCGTCCTTCCCTCCTGCTGGACGTAGGCGCCAACGTCGATTGCGACGCCAGAAACCTGGAGCAGTTCGCGCTGATGGGCGAAATCTACGCCCGCTCCGTCCTGAAGATCGAAAAGCCGCGCGTTGGCCTCCTCTCCATCGGCGAAGAGGAAGGCAAGGGCAACGCTCTGACGCGCGACGCCTTTCCACTGCTCAAGCAACTGCCCATCCAGTTTCTCGGAAACGTCGAGGGCCGGGATATCTACAACGGCAATGCCGACGTCGTTGTCTGCGACGGCTTCATCGGCAACGTCGCGCTGAAAGCCTCGGAGGGCCTGGCGCGGCTGGTCCGCGAATCCTTGCGGGAATCGTTGAACTCTACCGTCAAAGCGCAGGTTGGCGCACTGCTCTCCCGCAAGGCATTTAACGACTTCAAGAAGCGCCTCGATCAGTCAGAATACGGCGGCGCACCCCTGCTGGGCCTGCGCGGCGTGTGCATCATCGGCCACGGCTCTTCCAATGATCGCGCCATCATGAACGGCATCCGCGTTGCCGCGGAGTTCGCCCGCGCCGGCGTCAACGCTCATATCGAACGGGAGCTGGCGTGGCTGGCTCGTCCG
>JAJXUS010000141.1 GCA_021782675.1 Acidobacteriota bacterium | reverse complement strand
GCCAACTATGGCTTCCTGAACTACCTGGTGCTGATCCTCGGTCTCCTGCTGCTCGATGACATCTTCCTGCAGCCGCTGCTGCCTGCGCGCCTTCGCCCCCACCATGCCCGCGAGAGCGCCATACCGCATCTTGTCGACACACTCCCTGCGCCCATTCGGGACGATCCCGGCGCAGTTGCTGTAACCTCTTGCTCCGCTGAGGAGCTGCGCAAACTTGACGCCCCGGAAAACCTTCCTACCGCCCAAAGGAACAGAACAACGGCGCCTCGCATCGGCAGTGGGGCACTTCTCCACGCCCTGGGCCTCGCAGTGTCCGCCCTCTTCCTGCTCTGGATCGGATATGACACCACCGCTGAACTCGTTGGCCTCTTTGCGCGCCGCAATCCACTGCCCCGGCAGCCCATCATCCTGCTTGAGCCGTTTCGTGTCGCCAATCAGTATGGGCTCTTCGCGGTCATGACCCGCGGCCGCTACGAAATCGAGTTTCAGGGCTCTAACGACGGCGAGAACTGGATCGCCTATCCCTTTCGCTACAAGCCTCAGGCGCTTAACCAGCCGCCCGGTATCTATGCCCCTTATCAACCACGCTTCGATTGGAACCTTTGGTTTGCTTCGCTGGGCAACTGGCAGCAGAATGACATGGTTCCGCTGACAGAAGAACGCCTACTACAGAACGATCGCGACGTCCTCGCTCTCTTCGCCGGCAATCCCTTCGCGCATGCGCCGCCGCGCTTTGTTCGCGCCGTGCTGTGGCAGTATTGGTTTACCAGCCAGGACGAGAAGCGCCGCACCGGCAACTGGTGGCGGCGCCAGTACCTCGGCCTGTACGCGCCCGAGCTCACCCCCGGCCCCGACGGCAAGTACGAAGCCGTTGAGATGCCCGGCGAACTGCCCCCACACGATTAGGAGAAGCATGCAGCGCGCCTGCGTCATCGGATCGGGACCCAACGGGCTGGCGGCAGCCATTTTGCTGGCCCAGGCGGGCATGCGCGTGGAAGTATTCGAGGCCGAAGTCGAACCGGGCGGCGGCGCTCGCTCCCTGCCTCTCACCCTGCCGGGATATCTTCACGACTTCGGTTCCGCCGTCCATCCCATGGCCGCAGGTTCGCCTTTCTTCAACTCCCTTCCACTTGCCGAATTCGGTTTGGAATGGGTGCACGGTGAAGCTCCGCTCGCTCATCCCCTCGACGACGGCACCGCGGTCGCGCTGGAGCGCGATCTGAGCGAGGCAGAGCGGGAGCTTGGCCCGGACGGCAGGAAATGGGCATCACTGGTCGGCCCACCGGCAAAGCACTGGTCCAGTTTCGCCAACGACGCGATGGCGCCCCTTCTCCGCGTTCCACATCATCCCCTGCGCATGGCCCGCTTCGGCGCTGCGGCCATGCGGCCAGCGCGCATGCTGGCGCAGAGTCACTTCTCCACGCCTCGCATGAAGGCGCTCTTCGCCGGCATCGCCGGGCACTCCTTCATGAGCTTCGATCAGCCGTTCAGCTCGTCGATCGCCTTGGTGCTGGGTGCGGCTGCCCACGCCGTCGGCTGGCCGGTGCCGCGCGGCGGGGCGCGCGCCATCAGCCATGCGCTCATCGGCTATCTGGAATCGCTCGGCGGAATCGTCCGCACCGGCCATCGCATCGAGGCCGATTCCTTTCGTGCCCTGGCCGGCAACGCGCTGATGATGTGCGATGTGACACCGCGCCAGCTCCTCACCCTTGCCGGCGACCAGCTCAGCGTGGGCTTCCGCCTGGCGCTTGCCGATTTTCGTCTCGGTCCGGGAGTATTCAAGCTCGACTACGCGCTCTCCGAACCGGTGCCCTGGCGCGCGCAGGCCTGCCGACGCGCCCCAACGGTGCATCTGGGCGGCACCATGGAAGAAATCGCCGCCGCCGAAGACGACGTGCTTCACGGCCGCATTCCCGAGCGCCCCTTCGTCCTCGTCTCCCAGCCCACGCTCTTTGACCCCGCACGCGCTCCGCACGGCAAGCACGTGCTGTGGGCCTACTGTCACCTGCCGAACGGATCGACCTTCGACATGACGGCGCGAATTGAAGCGCAGATTGAGCGCTTCGCGCCCGGCTTTCGCGAGTGCATTCTGGCCCGGCACATCTCGACGCCGCTTACGCTGGAGACCATGGACGCCAATCTCGCCGGCGGCGACATCTCGGGCGGTGCTATCAGTCTTCGCCAACTCGTTCTCCGGCCAACGTTGCGCGGCTATGCCACCAGCAATCCCCGCATCTTCCTGTGCTCGTCGTCCACGCCGCCTGGGCCCGGGGTTCACGGCATGTGCGGCTTCCATGCCGCCCGGCTGGCGTTGAGCCGCTTGCGCGTAGATTAGGGCCTGTTCACTCCCTGCCCGCCTCCGCCATTCAGCTTTCGCTATACTGGAAATTGGCTATGTCTCTCATTCCCCGGCATCAGTGCCTCATCTACGAGGGTCCCCCTTCCCGCCATCTGGCAGCACTGTCCGTAGTCATCTGCGAGCGATTGCAGCAAAATTACCGCTGCCTCTATCTCAACAGCCGGCCCATGGTTGTCGGACTGCGATCCTACCTCGCCGCAACTGGCCTAGACGTACTGAAAGAGATCGCGCGGGGGAGACTCATCCTCACCTCAGACCAGTCTCACCTTCTGGCTGGGCGGTTTGACGTCGAACGCATGATGCAGTTGCTGCGCGACGCCCTCGATGAAGCACGCAGAGAAGGATATGCCGGGCTGTGGGCCAGCGGCGATATGGCCTGGGAGTTCGGTCCTGAGAAGGATTACTCCCGCCTGCTTGAATATGAGTGGAGACTGGAAGAGTTCCTGCGCGAGAATCCCGACTTCGGCGGCATCTGCCAGTATCACGCAGGCACCTTGCCACGCGAGTACCTGCGCCAGGGACTCGTCACCCACCCCCTGCTCTTTATGAACGAGACCATGTCCCACATCAATCCAAGCTATCTTTCTCCTGGGCCGTCGGTGCGCCAAGCGGCGAATGGCACTAAAGTTGAAGAGGTATTGACCCGCTTCCTCCGCGCGGACGATCGTTCGTAACTCCGCGGCTCCAGCGCGCTCGCACCTGCTCAGGCACTGGCAGATTCCGACAACGCCCACTCTGTGGGAGAATGCCGGGCATTTGCTGTCCAATTGCGCTACGGCAAATGATCCAGATAACACGCGCCATTCGTCACCTGAACCGGCGGCGTCGGCGGTGTGATCCACTGCGGCGTGTTGAAATCGAAGAACTCCGTCATGTCCATCTGGGCCGCATCGCGCTTCGTCAGAGAAGGCATGTTGAAGCGCGTCTCCAGAAACTTGTCGATCGCCGTGTAGTCCGCGATCGTGTGCGAGACATAATGCTTTTTCGCATAGGGTGAGATCACCACCAGCGGCACGCGAAAGCCCGTGTATACGAAGTCGCAGGTGGGGCCTGTATAGCCGTTATCGCAGACATCCCCCGGCTGCAGATCTACTGGCGCAATTCCATCGGGACTTACTGTCTTTTGCGGCGGAACATGATCGTACAGGCCGCCATACTCGTCATAGGTCATGAATAGAGCTGAAGAGGTCCAGGAACTGCTATTCATAAGCGCATTAACCAGCGATTCAGCATACGCCTCGCCACTTTGAATGTCCGCTGGATACTTATCGGAATCGGAGCCGTGCTCGTCCTTCCCCGCATCCGAAGCCGGTTCCAGCATCGCGACCTGCGGCAATGTCCCATTCTGCAGATCTGTGAAGTACTGCGAGATGGGGGCAATATTCTGTGGATACTGCGACACCACTGTCTGCGCGAAGGTGAAGTTCTGCAGGTAACTCAGCGTCATCAGACACGAAGCCTGGTACGGTGGGCCGGTGCAACTGCTGCCCTGCGGATTAACGTAGATCTTCCATGTCACACCGGCATTCTGAAGATCCTGATAAATGGTCTTTGCCTTCAGTTGCGCAGTATCATTCGCGTCTGTGCCGTTCGGATACGCATAACCCTGAGAGGTGGCTGCAATCAGGTATTCGCGATTGATATTGGTGCGCGACATGGCCGGGTTGAACCAGCGATCTGAGGTCGCGAAATTGCTGGCCATGAAGTACAGAAAGTTCAGATCGCCGCCGTCGTAATAGCCCATCGCCCGCACGCCATCGGTGTCGTAGAAGCCAATATTCCGCGCGTCGTGGGCCGCCGTCCAGACGAAGCCATTATTCGTGGCCGGATACTTTCCCACCTGATCGTAGTAGTCCCAAATCACATGCGACTCATTCCATGACGGGCTGGTGTTCTCCGTGCACATCGTGTTGAGGTGATAGGAAGCGACCGGGTTCTTGGTATCGAAGACGCAGTCGCTGGGCGGCGGCGAGGCCGGGTCGCACCCCGGAACACTGGGGGCCGGACCCTTCAACGGCGCCGTGCCGGTGGCTGGATTGAACTGCGGCAAGCCATCAAACGACTCGTCCGCATAACCGTTGTCTGCCCAGTACTGCCGCAGCTCGCCAAGGTAGTTGTCAAGCGAACGGTTCTCCTGCATCAGGATGACGACATGCTCAATCGACGCCAGGCTTCCGCCCAGCGTGAAGCTTGCCGTAACTGAAGCAGCCGCCGAGAGAGCCACGCTGCACGCGCCCGTTCCGCTGCAGCCGCCGGACCATCCTCCGAATGTGGAACCCGGGCTCGGCGCCGCTGTCAAAGTTATCGTGGTCCCCGATTGAAAACTCGCACTGCAGGTGGTGCCGCAGCTGATCCCTGCCGGGCTGCTGGTGACGGTCCCCTGGCCGGTGCCGGCGTTCTGCACCGTGAGCTGATACATGGTGGGTCCGCTGCCGCCACCGCTGCCGCCTGTCCCTCCGCCTCCACCCGAACCACCGCTTCCACCGGATCCTCCGCTTCCACCCGACCCACCGCTGCCGCCAGAGCCGCCGCTGCCGCCACTCACCGGAACAGTAGTCGCTCCGCAGCCGGCGAGAATGGCCACTGGAAGCAAAGCCAAAAATACGCAGAGAGCGCTGAAACGCAACATGTCCCACCCTTCCAATCAAAAAAAGTTGGATGCGGTCACATTGGCCGAAAGTGGGTTGAAGCCACCGCTTTGTCATCAATTCCTGAAAAGCTCACAAAAATGCGAGTATGTATCTGACGCGTCGCGAACATATTCACTCTCTCTTCGCTCCCGCCACCCCGCCAACCGGGAAAAAATATGGGCTCCTTCCGTGGGAAGAAGACCGATGCTACATGTCCCCCTGATCGCTGCTCGGTGCCGGATGCACCACGCGATAGCTGGTGCCGCCGTTTGCCCACACCAGCAGCAGTAGGTCTTTGCCTGCGGGCGCATCTTCAACCTGGGTTGCGAAGGTCTGCGCATCTTGCACCGCATGACGATTCACTTCCAGCACCACATTGCCCGGCGCCAGGCCGGCATCGTCCGCGGGGCTACCCGGCCGCACATTCACAATCACCGCTCCGTGCACGCTTTCGGGAATGTTGAATTGCTGACGAACATCCGGCGTCAGGTCCTGGATTGTGATGCCAATCTTTCCCTTGTTCTGCGCTGATCTCCCGCTCCCGGCCTGCCCGGCGCCAGTGTTGTGGAACTCACCAACTGTCACCTTCATCGTCATCGGCTTACCGTTGCGCAGTATGCCAATTTCGATTGCTGTGCCCGGAGTAGTTTCGCTCACCGCCACCTGTAGCGCGCTGCCATTTTCGATCTTCTTGCCGTTCAGTTCGCGCAATACGTCCCCGCGTTCAAGCCCCGCCTTGCTGGCTGGCGAGTCTGGAGTTACCTGGCTCACAATCGCACCCGAGGCGTCGGGAAGGTTGAAGAAGCTGGCATTCTCCGGCGTCACATCGTTCATGCTGATTCCCAGATAGCCGTGGTGCACGGTGCCGCTCTTGATGATCGACTCCGCGCTGGAAACCGAGCGCGTGCACGGCAAGAGTCCCGCAGCGGCGATCTTCGAAGCGTGCCTGCTGCGCTTCCGCCCGATCATGATGA
>JAJXUS010000140.1 GCA_021782675.1 Acidobacteriota bacterium | reverse complement strand
CACGGATCCAAACCTCGCGGGCTCTGGTGGATCAGCAACCAGTGTGGCGGCCAACGGAAATGCCATTAACGTGGCCTATCTGCAGGGCGCGCTGCTGGAAGAAGTGGCCCACGCGCAATTGCTGCGGTCGCTGCTGGGCCTGCCGACCAATGGCAGTGGGGACTCCGGTGCTGGTGTTCCGCAGACCTTCTACTACCCCAGCGGCACGTTCTCTTCGCTGTCAGGCTTTGTGCCAATCCTGCTGGCGCTGGAGACGGCGTTTGTGGGTGCTTACATGACGGCGGTCGAAGAGTTTGCCTCCATGGCTGCGGGCTACAACAACTTTAGCGCCACGCAGGCAAATCCCGCATCCAGCGGCCAGAACCTGACGCAGGCCGATCTGATTCTCTATGCCAAGGTGGCGGCGTCCATCATGGGCGTGGAGTCGGAGCATCGTGCTCTCGTCCGCGCCATCCCAGCCGTTACGCTCGCGTCGCCCATGTATGCCAACATCAATGTCATTCCGGCCAATAATCTGAACTATGAAGGGGATGCCAGCCTGACCGGACTGATCACAAGTGTGAGTGGGGACAGTAATTCAACCGCCGCAGGAGCCTTGGCGCCGTTCATCACGGCCGGCACCAACCCGTTCTCCGTTCCCACGGTTGCGACTCAGGCGAGCTTCTCCTCGGTGGTCACTGCGTCGGTGGCGGCAAACGTTACGGGCACGATTCCGTCGGCGGAGTAGTCCAGGCTTCGGTCCGTCGGCAAAACAACAACCCAACGCGCGGCGCGGATTCCGGAGAAGCATTCCGGGGTCTGCGCCGTGTTTTTGCTGCCCCTCGGGTTTTCCTCTCCGCTTTCACCACCTTTTTAAAAGACCCGCAATCCGCAAGACGAAGCCGTCCGTTCTCCGGATAGCGCCGTTCCACTCCGCGACCCGCCGCCCCGTTTCCCCCGCTCTGCGACGAGTTGTTCACTCACTCGACCAACCCTTTTCTGAGGAACACTCCAATGAAGCCCACACATACTCCATCGCCGCTTGAAGTGGTAAGGAATGCCACCGTTGACCGCCGGAATTTCATGCGGAAGGCAAGTCTGCTCGGCATCGGCGCCGCCGCGTCCGGTGTATTGCTCACCAGCCGGCCGGCATCCGCTGCCGCAGCCGCGCCGCAGGTCAATCCCTATCAGCAGCAGGACACAACGGCGGAGATCTTCACCGCTTTTCTAATCGCTGAGGATCTGGCGACGACGTTTTATTACAACGGTCTGGTTGGCTCTGTGATCCAGGATCGGAACCTTGCCGGCCCGGCCGGTTCCGCAGCGCATCCTTCTGCCAGTGGAAACGCGGGCAACGTGGATTATCTGCGCGCTGCATTGACTGAAGAGATTAGCCATGCCGATGTGTTCCGCGCCGGTCTGGGCCTCTCCAGTCCAGCGGCTGATCCCTATCAGACGTTTTATTTTCCCAATGGCACGTTCAATACACTCCCGGCGTTCCTGGGGATTCTTAATGCCTTGGAAAATGCCTTTATCGGGGCATACCTCAATGTCATTCAGGAGATGTCCTACAAGGCAGCGCTGGCGCGAGCCGGGCAGCTGACCGGGGCGGACGCCAAGTATTCGGCGAACGATTACGAGTATTTCGCCAAGGTCGCCGCGTCGATCCTTGGCATTGAGGCGGAACATCGCGTTCTGGGCCGGGTGATCGGCAACGAAAACCCCGCCAACAATCTTGCCTACGAGCAACTGGACGGAATCATGTCCATCTACAACGGGCCAAACTCCGCCGTGGCTGCGCTCACTCCTTTTCTGACACCCAGCACCGGGCCAGGATTTTCCCTGGGAACGGCGCTGGCAAATCAAAGCTCGGTCTCTTTGCCAGTGTCGGGATCGTATCCCACGGACTAATTCCGAGGGCATCCGCAATCGACGCAAGGCAAAGAGGACGGGTCCACCCAGGCCGCCGCAGGCCTGGGTGGAGGAATTGAAGGAATGCTCTACGATGGTTGCGTGCCTTCGCTACTCGCCGTCAAAGACCTCGTGGTTGACTTTCGCTCCGACGCCGGCGTACGTCGCGCCGTCGATCATTTGAGCTTTTCCATCGAATCCGGCGAGTCCTTTGCCCTGGTGGGCGAGTCCGGCTCGGGCAAGTCTGTTACGTCGTATGCCATCCTGCGACTGCTGGATCCGCGAGCAAACGTGACCGGCACCGTTACCTTTCGCGGTCAGGACTGGCTGCAGCTTCCGGCAGACGCCATGACCGCGCGCCGCGGCCGCGATGCCGCAATCATCTTCCAGGAGCCGATGACGGCGCTGAACCCGGTGATGCCCGTCGGGGCGCAGGTGGCCGAAGCGCTGCGCATCCACAACCCCAAACTATCTCGCGCTGAGGTGCGGGAGCAAACGGTGCAGGCACTGGCCGCAGTTGCCATTCCTGAGCCTGCCCGGCGGTACCATGATTACCCGCATCAGTTTTCAGGCGGACAACGCCAGCGCATTGTCATTGCCATGGCGCTCATCAACCGCCCGGGTCTGCTGATTGCTGACGAGCCAACAACCGCACTTGATGTGACGGTTCAGGCGCAGATTTTAGAGCTGTTGCGCACGTTGCAGGAAGAGTCGCAGGCGGCGCTGCTGTTTATCTCGCATGATCTGGCAGTGGTCGCGCAGGTGGCGCAGCGGGTGGGCGTCATGCGCCACGGAAAGATCGTGGAGACGGCGTCCTGTGCGGAGTTGTTTGCCAATCCGCAGCATGCATATACCCGCAGTCTGCTGGCGGCCGTACCCACACTGCAGATGCCGAAAGACGGGCCAGTGGCGCGGGAGATATTTCACGAGACCACGGCCGAAGGAGAACTGCGCGAGGTATGCCCCGGGCACTGGGTGCGCCTGCCAGCGGATGGATAGGGGCGGCGATCAGCCACCGTTGAAAGAGTCCTTCGCTTGCGATCGCTAATCCCCGCGCGAGCGGATGACGAAGTTCACGCCGCGCTCCTGGTTCATTGCGATGGTTTTGCTCAGGTCCAAATGCTCAATCGGAAACGAATAAGCATTGCCATTCTGGGCGACCCACACCACCCGGGTTCCACCCTGAAACCAATAGCGTCTCGCCAGCCGGGTATAGCCGTCATAGGTGGCAAGGATGGTAAGCGGACGCACCGGGGCTGACACCTGTGTTGCAGCCGGCACGCCGCCACCGCTCGTCGGGCGACGCCGCAGCGTCGGCCCGGCTCCGGCGCCGGCCGTCGATGGCTGGTACGGATTCGCCGTTGTATCGGGAATCAGAACGGTATCCATCATCTTCAGCGTCAGAAGCGACTCTGCTTTTAATACGGGCCGCGGCCCGCGGCGGGGAAGATTCAGCACGTCGATCGGCCAGAGAATCGGGATGGACCACTCGACGGCATCACGAACGGGGTGTCCTTTGCCGTCGATCCTGCCCTTGCGGTCCACGGGATACTTTGGGGTCGCAACCACCTTGGCTTCGATCGGCAGCTCGCCACTGGGCGTGGCGATTCGGTCAAACTCCAGGTCCATCCAGCCCTTGCCGACAAAGTGGCCGGGGTCTTTGTATTCTTTGAATTCGCCCATCAGATAACTGCCATAGGGCAGGACTGGACGTCCGTAGAGGGTGAAGTGGCTGATCTGGCAGAGCACCGGATCCCCGACCGCGATGGCTTTTGAGGAGATTGTGGGGTCGGTGACCGTGCACTGGATGAGGGTGCCGGCTGGAATCAGTTGCTCCGCTGCGTAGCCGGATGCGGGCGCCAGCGCCATAAGGGCCAGCAGCGCGGAAAGAGTGGCTTTCATGCGAGCCTCCGCCGGTAACGGCTTCTGCAGACAGAAGCCAGGGTTGGCGTGCCTGGCGCCGCAGATCCCATCCGTGCTCGGGAAGCTGTGGTGATCGATTGAAACGGGCTGCCCGGCAAAAATCGCCGCTATCGTCAGTCAAGACGTAAGATGCGGACGGAAAGTTGCGGATGCCTGAGGAAATTTCGGAAGATTTTTCTGTCACTCCGGCCGTTCGATGGCCCGCGCCGTGTGGCGATTCGCCCCGGCGTGCGATATCCTCCAATGTTCTTCAGGAAATGCAAACGCGATGAATAAAGTCTGGCCAAGCGCCCAAGAGGCTGTTGCTGATATCCCCGACGGCGCTACGCTGATGGTTGGTGGCTTCGGGCTGTGCGGCACCCCGGAAAATCTAATTGAGGCGCTGGTTGCCGCCGGCCCGAAGCACCTGAAGACCATCAGCAACAACATGGGCGTGGACGGCTTTGCCATGGGCAAAATGCTGGAGGCCGGCATGATCGACGGCCATACCGGCAGCTACGTGGGCGAAAACCGGCTGCTGGAGCAGCAGGTTCTGGCCGGTACGCTGCAACTTACGCTGGTGCCGCAAGGCACGCTGGCCGAGCGCATCCGCGCCGGCGGAGCGGGTATTCCCGCCTTTTTCACCCCGGCAGGGGTCGGTACCGTGGTGGCGGAGGGCAAGGAGACGCGCGAGTTCGACGGCAAACAGTACCTGATGGAGCGCTGGCTGAAGGCCGACTTCGCCCTGATCAAGGCCTGGAAAGCCGACCGGCTCGGCAATCTGGTCTACCGCAAAACGGCGCGGAACTTCAGCCCGATGATGGCGACCGCGGCCCGCGTCACCATTGTGGAAGTTGAGCAACTGGTGGGGCCGGGCGAGATCGACCCGGATATGGTGATGACGCCCGGAATCTACGTGCAGCGGCTGGTCGTCGGCGAGCACTACGAGAAACGTATTGAGCGGCGCACGCTGCGGACGCCGTAGCTGCCTAACGGAGGCGCACCAGAAGGGGAAATATGGCGAGAAATACAATCATCGCCAGCGCCATAACATCCATGTACAGGCTCAGCATGACAGCGCCGTGGTAGAAGCTCCATTGGCGCCGCAGGCAGCGAAACGTCTCCGCCATGCCAAGAATCGCGACCAGCAGGGGAACGACGATGGCCGGTTGCGGCTGGTTGAACGGGAAGCGCGCAATCAGAAACGATGCGCCCAGGCTGCCCAGAACCATCAGATTGCCGCGCAGCAGCGACGGCGGACGCGAACGAAGATAAGAAGCAAACAAGGGGCAAACCTGCTGTGAATACTCTATCGAATGCAAAGAGTGCGGAGGCAGGACAGCCGCACAGCGCAACGATGGCACCAAAACCGAAAGTGCGCAGCGGCGCCGCCGAACAGATCGCGCGGCGCGCGGCGCAGGAGCTGCGCGACGGCTTTTACGTCAATCTGGGCATCGGCATGCCGACCTTGATCGCCAACTATGTTCCCGCTGGCATGCAGGTGGTGCTGCAGTCGGAGAACGGCATGCTGGGCGTCGGGCCGTATCCGTTGCCGGGCCAGGAGGACCCTGACCTGATCAACGCCGGCAAGGAGACGGTCAGCGAGCTGCCGGGAACGTCCTATTTCTCGAGCGCCGACTCCTTTGCCATGATCCGCGGCGGTCATATTGACCTGAGCATGCTGGGGGCGATGGAGGTGGACGAGGAAGGGAACCTCGCCAACTGGATGATTCCGGGCAAGATGGTCAAGGGGATGGGCGGCGCCATGGACCTGGTGGCCGGCGCCCGCCGCGTCGTCATCGCCATGGAGCACACCACGCGCGACGGCAAGCCCAAAATTCTGCGCCGCTGTACCCTGCCCATCACCGGCCTGAAGGTGGTGGACACAATCATCACCGAGCTGGCCTATATCCGCGTAACGCCGGAGGGCCTGCTGCTGGAAGAGATCGCGCCCGGCGTAACGGTCGAACAGGTGCAGGCTGCGACAGAACCGAAGCTGCTGGTAAGCCGCGGCCTGCGGGAGATGAACGTCTAGCAGGCGGCCTTGCTTCTACTTAAAGAGACCAAACATTCGACCATTCGGTCGAATGTCTCAACCTGTGTGTGAGAAGAGCCAGTGCTAGAAGCGCGGTAAAACCTATAAAATCAAAAACAAATCCCTGGCACATGAACCATGCATGCAAGATTGGTGCTAAGTACCATAGGAAAACTATTATTGCCAAAACAGAGTTTCGTGCTTG
>JAJXUS010000139.1 GCA_021782675.1 Acidobacteriota bacterium | reverse complement strand
TCGTCACCGCCTCGATGGAGCATATTGATTTCATCGCGCCGGTTCATGTCGGGGATCTCGTCATTCTGAAGGCCTCGGTAAACCGCGCCTTCCGCACCTCCATGGAGATTGGCGTGAAGGCGTGGGCGGAAAACGCCATTGCCGGCACGCTGCAGCACGTCTCCTCGGCATACCTCACCTTTGTGGCGATGGATACGCATGGGCGCCGCTTGCCGGTTCCTCCGCTGGTGCTGGAAAACGAGGAGCAGCGCCGGCGGTTTGAAGATGCCGGGCGACGCCGGAATAACCGCGAGCATGACCGCGAGCGCAAGCGGCTGCGGGAAGCGGCCGAAGCCGAGCAAAAGTAGATTCCCAGAGCCGAGTTGTATCGATAGAAAGAAAGGAAGCTTGCAGATGGGACACATGGGGCGCGCACCGGAGACACCGCAGCGTTTGCCGGGAATTCAGTATCTGGTTGCGGTCGGTTCAGGAAAAGGTGGCGTTGGCAAAACCACGGTGGCTGTCAATGTGGCCATTGCGCTGGCGAAGCTGGGGCATCGCGTCGGCCTGATGGATGCCGACATCTACGGCCCGAATGTGCCGTTAATGATGGGTGTTTCGGCGCAGCCGCGCGTGCTGGAAGGCAATCGGATCGAGCCGCTGACCAGTCACGGCGTCAAATTTATTTCCGTCGGCTCCATTTCTCCCGGTGACAAACCCATGGTGATGCGCGGCCCGATGCTGCACCAGATCGTCCGTCAGTTTCTGCAGCAGGTGGCGTGGGGGGAGCTTGATTTTCTGATCATCGACTTGCCGCCGGGAACCGGCGATGTGGTGATCTCGCTGGTGCAGACCGTTCCGCTGACCGGCTCCGTCGTCGTCTCGACGCCCTCCGATGTGGCGCTGCAGGACGCGCGCAAGGCCATCGAAATGTTTCGCCAGGTGAATGTGGATGTGCTCGGTATTGTCGAGAACATGAGCTTCTTCCAATGCCCGCACTGCCATGAGGAGATCGACATCTTCTCCAAAGGCGGCGCGGAGCGGACCGCGACGCAGTTCGGGGTACCATTTCTGGGAACCGTGGCGCTCGATCCTGAAGTGCGATTCGGCGGAGACCGCGGGCTGCCCGTGGCGCTGGCCGGGGAGCTGTCGGAACGCGCGGCGCCCTTCTTCCAGATTGCGCGGGAGCTGGCGGCGCACGCACAGCAGAGTGCGTCCAACGAAAGCAGTGTCATCGAGATTCGATAAAGCGACGGTGCGCAACCGCCGCCCGCTGCATTCGCCATGATCCTTCCCTTTGTCCGCGACTTGTTTTCTGAGATGGATACGTCCGGTCCGGTGGACCGCCTGCGCCAGGCCCTGACGGCCGGCGTGGGCAGGCGCCGCGTGGCCGGCCTGACAGCCACGGCCCGCGCCATCTATCTGCCTCTGCTGACACACATTGCGCGGATGCCAGTCTTTGTCGTGGTCGCCGATAATCGCGCCGCGGAGGTGTTGCAGCTCACAGTGCAGGCGGCCTGCGAACTGACCGGGCAGCTCGACCCCGCAGCCATCATCCGTCTGCCGGCGCATGATGTGCTGCCTTTTGAAAACCTTTCGCCACACTCGGCGATTCAGGAGCAGCGCGCCGTTGCGCTGTGGAAGATCGCGCGCGGGATGGCGCGCATGGTGATTCTGCCGGTGGAGTCGGCGTGCTTTCGCGTCTTTCCCTCCAGCCATTATGCAAACCTGGCGCTGACGCTGCGCCGCGGCGAAGAATCCGATCCGCAACTGCTGCAGGACCATCTGGCGAGCGTGGGCTATCAACTGGCGGACATGGTGGAGATGCGCGGGCAGTACTCGCTCCGCGGCGGCATCTTTGACGTGTACCCACCGGAAGCGGAAGGCCCGGTGCGGATCGAGTTTTTTGGCGATGAGATTGAGTCCATGCGCCGCTTCGATCCGGAGACACAGCGCTCACTTGCGCCCGTCGATGACGTGATGCTGCTGCCGCTGACGGAGACGCCGCTGAATGACGCTCTGCTGGCGAAGGTTCACTTGCGCCTCAGCGGGGATCGTCTGGAAGGAGAAGATGCTTCAATCCGCGAGGCGGTGGAGGCCGGCGGCGTGAACGTCTTTCCCGGGTGGGAGTTTTTCGCCGCGGCTGCCGAACATGCCCGCAATCCCAACACCGTCTTCGACCTGGTGCCACGCTGCCGCATCTTTGTCGAAGAGCCAGCCATGGTGCAGAACCAGCTCGACCGCTGGTGGAACAAGCTGGAGCAGCGCCACGAGCGCAGCGGCATCGGCAGTCTGTTCGGGCCCGGAGACTTGTATCTGACGCCGCCGGAGTGGCAGAAGCGCCTGCTCGATACTCCCGGGCTGGACCTGGATCAGCTCGGTGCCGTCGATGTGCTCGATACGGACACCACTTCGCTCGCGGAGGTAGAGGTTGCTTCGCGGCCGACCCTGCGGCTGCACGGCTCCATTCCAGCGCTGGTGGAGCAGTTACGTTCGCTGGCGGCGCAGGAGATGCGCACGCTGCTGGCCGCCCCCAACCAGGGCGAGGTGGAGCGGCTGGCGGGGATTCTGCAGGAGTATGGCGTCTCGTATCGCATCGGCAGCCGGTCGGCGCAGACCGGGAGCGAGACGATGTATGACGAGACCAGCTATCTGCGTGGCGATCGCCGCGCGCCGGTCATCGTGCGCACGCAGATTGCCAATGGCGTGGTGCTGGAAGATGCGCGGCTCGTAATCTTCGGCGCCAATGACCTTACCGATGAGGCCGACGTTACCGCGCGGCCCGTGCGGCAACGCAAGTCAAACTCGGCGGCGTTCATCTCAGACTTTCGCGATCTGGCGATTGGCGATTATGTCGTCCATCTGGACCACGGAATCGCGCGCTACATGGGGCTGCGGGAGATCGATCAGGACGGGGTCCGCGTCGAGTTCATGATCCTGGAGTTCGCCGACGCGGCCCGCCTGTACGTCCCGCTGACGCGGCTCGATCTCATCCAGAAATACCGCTCGACGGATTCCGGTCCGCAGCCGGTTCTGAACCGCCTGGGCACGCAGCAATGGGCCAAGACAAAATCGCGCGTCAAGAAGGCCATGCAGGATATGGCTGACGAGCTGTTGAAGCTATACGCGCAGCGCAAGGCGGCGCAGGGCAACGCCTTCACGCCCGACAATCAGTTCCAGCGTGAGTTTGAAGACGCCTTCGACTTCAACGAGACGGAGGACCAGCTCTCCGCGATTGCCGACATCAAGCGCGATATGGAATCGAACATGCCCATGGACCGGCTGTTAGTTGGCGACGTGGGCTACGGCAAAACGGAAGTCGCGATGCGTGCGGCCTTCAAGGCCGTGCAGGACAGCAAGCAGGTCGCCGTGCTTACGCCAACCACGGTCCTCTGCTTTCAGCACTTCGAAACATTCAAGCGACGGTTCGCGCTCTTTCCCATCAATGTTGAAATGATCTCGCGCTTCCGCACGCCGAAGGAGCAAAAGGAAATTCTCGAGAAGGTCGAGCAGGGAAAGGTCGACATTCTGATCGGCACGCACCGCCTGCTGTCGAAGGACCTGCATTTTCAGGACCTCGGGCTGCTGGTTGTGGATGAAGAACAGCGTTTCGGCGTACGGCACAAGGAACGGCTGAAGCAGATGCGCCGCGAGCTGGACGTGCTGGCCATGTCGGCCACGCCGATTCCGCGCACCCTCCACATGTCCATGGTCGGTCTGCGCGACATGAGCGTGATTGAGACGCCGCCGAAAGATCGCATGGCGATTCAGACTGTAGTCGCAAAGTTCGATGAAAAACTGATCCGCTCCGCGATTGAGGTGGAAATGGAGCGCGGCGGCCAGGTCTACTTCGTCCACAACCGCGTCGAAAATATCTACGACATTGCAACGCGGCTGCAGGAGCTGGTGCCCTCGGCGCGCATCATCGTTGGCCACGGGCAGATGGGTGAGGCTGAGCTGGAACGCGTGATGCTTGCCTTCATGCGCCATGAGTATGACGTGCTGGTCGCGACAACCATCATTGAAAACGGGCTCGACATTCCGCTCGCCAATACCATCCTCATCAACCGCGCCGACCGCCACGGTCTGTCGGAGCTGTATCAGTTGCGCGGACGTGTCGGCCGCTCCAATCGCCGCGCCTACGCGTATCTGCTGATTCCGCCCGACCGCGAGCTGACGGAGATTGCGCGGCGGCGGCTGGCGGCGTTGAAGGAATTCTCCGACCTCGGTGCGGGCTTCAAAATCGCGGCCCTGGACCTGGAATTGCGCGGCGCCGGCAACATGCTCGGCGGCGAACAGAGCGGGCATATTGAGGCGATAGGTTTTGAGCTCTACACCACCATGCTGGAGCAGGCGGTGCGCGAGCTGAAGGGCGAAGATGTCGCCGAGACCCCTGTGGTGCAGATGAACCTGGGTATCTCGCTCCGCATCGATGCCGGTTATATCGACGAGGAAAATCAGCGTCTGCGTATGTACAAGCGCATTGCGGGTGCGTCGAGCGATGCTGCGATTGACGACATTGTGGCCGAGCTGACAGACCGTTACGGGCCCACGCCGGAGCCGGTTTCGCTGCTGCTGGCCGCCGGTCGGCTGCGGCTGCTGTGCGAGCGCTGCGGTGTCTCTCAGGTTGACCGCAAGGGCCAGAACGTCAACCTGAAGCTACTGGAGAATGCGCCGATTGATCCCGAAAAGCTCATGCAGGTGGTGGCGCGCAACGCCAAGCGTGGCGCGCAGTTTACGCCGCAGGGCACGCTGCGGTTTCCCTTGCGTGCCACCGCCAGTGAGGCGGTCATCGCCGAAATTCGTAGCCTGATTGAAGGCATTGCCGCCCAGCGTCAGGAGCTGACGGCCACCGGCCAGCCTGCGTGAAAGAAGGTGCAGCTTTTGTATACTGCCCTTTCCGCGATTCGCGGCCGCAGGGGTTTATGAAAAAACTTGCAGTTCTCAGCAGCGCCACCATCCTGTTTTTCGCCATTGCTGGAGGGTCCTCAAAAATGTCAGCCGCGAACCCGGCGCCCGCCAGTGGTGGAAGCGCCGCCTGGCAAGATATGGTCAACAGCTACTTCGACACGGTGTATCTGCCCTACAACCCAACGGCGGGCACCAGCGCCGGGCTGCACCAGTACGACAGCAAGCTTGAAAACTATTCGCACGCCAGCATCCAGGCCCAGACGGCGGCCCTGCAAAAGTATGCGCGGAAGGTTGAGGGGTTTCCAGCGGCGGGACTTTCGCAATGGGACCAGGGCGACCGCGAGTTTCTGCTCGGCAACATCCGCAGCCAGATTCTTACGCTGACGGCCATTCGCCCGTGGGAAAAGAATCCTGACAACTACTCGAGCGGCATCACCAACAGCGCCTTTACGATCATTGAGCGCCCTTATGCACCGGCGGAGCAGCGTCTGGCTTCGCTCGTCGCGCGCGAGGAGCAGATGCCGGCGGCGCTGGAAGCGGCGCGTCAAAACCTGAAAAATCCACCGCGCGTCTACACGCAGATCGCGCTGGAACAGTTGCCCGGTGACATCAGCTTCTTCCGCAACGATGTTCCCAAAGCCTTTGCCGGGGTCAAGGACGCCGCGCTGCTCGCCAGATTTCACACGGCGAACGACGCCGTCATTGCCGCGCTCGAGAGTTATGAAGCGTGGATGAGGTCGGACCTGCTGCCGCGTTCCAATGGCGACTTTCGCATCGGTGCGGCAAACTTCAGCGCCAAGCTCCGCGACGACGAAATGGTAGACGTGCCGCTCGATCGGTTGCTGGCGATCGCCTACAGCGATCTGCACCACAATCAGGATCAGTTCCGCAAAGTGGCGTATTCGCTCGATCCTTCGAAGACTCCGATGCAGGTGCTCGCGGAGCTGCAGGCCGACCATCCGCAGCCCGATCAGTTGATTGGCAAGTTTCAGGGAACGTTCAACAATCTGGTGCAGTTCATCCGGCAGCGGAACATCGTGACCATTCCTTCCGACGTGCAGCCCACGCTCGAAGACACGCCGCCCTTTATGCGGGCGACGACCTTCGCCTCCATGGATACTCCGGGCGCGTTCGAGACCGGATCGAAGAAGGCCTACTTTAA
>JAJXUS010000138.1 GCA_021782675.1 Acidobacteriota bacterium | reverse complement strand
CGGCGCGCCGACTTATCTCAACACGCTGGACATTCCCCTCCTGCGCATGATGGAGATTCAGGCCGGCTGGCTGGGCGTGCGCACGCCAGAGGTTGCCGATCCCGACGCCGATGCAACCGACCTGCTGGAGCTACCCGTTGCCGGCCAGCGCGGAACTATCCTCCATACACCAGGCCATACGCAGGGCAGCATCTGCCTGCACCTGCCGCAATCTGAACTGCTGCTGGCTGGTGACACGCTCTTCGCCGGCTCCATCGGCCGTACGGACCTGCCGGGCGGCGATATGAAGAAGATTCTGGCCTCGCTGAAGGGCCGCCTGATGGCGCTGCCCGATGCCACCCGCGTCATCCCAGGCCACGGTGAGATGACGACCATCGGCCGCGAGCGCGAGACGAATCCGTTTCTGGTTGATCGGCCGGCCTTCGGCCAGCGCTTCCCTTCCTGAAGGTTTCCGCTCACGCGAAGTAGAGCGCGATTCTCTCGACACCTTCGCGAAAGATCTCCGGCAGCGTCAATAGACTGACGACCAGCCAGCCATCTCCGGAAAAGCCATAAAAGCTGCCCGGATGAACCATGACATTCTGCTGCTGCATCAGCCGGATCGCCAGCGACTCGACTGGCTCCAGCGCAGGCACCCGGAGCACGGCATTCCACCCGGCCGCGACCATCAGGCGGGAGACGGCAGGCGCGCGGCCGATGGCTCCGTCCAGCAGCCGCAGGTTTTCCGCCACGCGGGCCCGAATCTGCTGCTGAATAGCAAAGCGGCTGGCAAGGAGCACAGGCAGGGCGTGCTGCACCGGAGAACTGACTGAAAGGTACGAGTCGGCAATCACGCTGAGCCGCTCGAGCGCGCGGTCGCGCTCCCCCTCCGCGCCGCACACCGCCATCCACGCGCACTTCATCTGCGGCAGTCCCGCAATTTTGCTCAGCCCGCTGAGAATGAACGTTACGCAGCGATGCGGTGCGGCTGCGAAGCTGCGCTCCGCTGGCGCCTCTACGGCGTAATCGAGAAAAACTTCGTCCACGATCAGAGAAAGCGAGTGTTCACGGCAAAGCGCCTCAAGCGTGGCGCGTTTGCGGGGCGCTGTGAAATGGCCGGTGGGATTGTTCGGGTGTACGACAACGATGGCCCGTGTCCTGGGCGTGATGGCCGCCGTCAGGGCTGCATCGTCGATATGCCAGCCGTGATCGTAAAACAGCGGATACGGCTTGAGGCGCACGTCGTCCAGCGCTGCCAGCACGTCGAAGAGCGGGTATCCCGGTGCAGGGATCAGCACCTCCTCGCCGGAATTACAAAGCAGGCGAAAGAGAAAGCTGTACGCCTCGCTGGTGCTGGCCGTTAGCAGCAGGTGTTTCGGATCGACAGATATATTCGCGGACTCCGCGTGATACGCTGCGATGCTCTGGCGGGCGCTGAGAATGCCGGCAGGATCAGGATCGTACTGCATTGCATCGGAGTTGCTGAGAGCCGCAAGGATGGCGTTCTCTTCATACAGCAGCCCTGCCGTGGTGGGATTGGAAGCTGTCAGATCGAGCAGCGATCGGCCTGCCGTCCGCAACTGCTCCAGCGCCGTGGCCCAGCCATCGGCCGCAGTGCCCCACTCTGTTCGCGCTGCAAATTGCAAGTACGCCCCTCCGCCGAGGCTGATTGTACGACGCCCGGCACAGCAGCCGGTCCAGCGGACGCTTACCCTAGAACCAGCGTTGGCTTTTCTCCGCGCGTGTCGGCTTCGCGGACCTCGGCTGTAATCGTCTGGCTCTCGCCCGGCATCAGGAACACATAGTTATCGGAGTAAATCACCGGCAGCACGCGGTCGCCCGTCTTCTCTCGAACTGCCTTCACACGCACCATCAGAGCCGGCCAGGTGGAGCGATTGTGGACGGTCCCGGTCAGATTCCAGATGTCCCCCGCCTGTTTTGCACTCGCCTGCAGGGTAAGTTCGGCCGGCGGCAGTTCGCGGATGGCGCGATAGTCGTTACGCACCAGGCTGCGCAGATAGAAGTTTGTCGAAACGGGTTTGCCAGTGCGGGAAAGCGTGAGCCGCAAGAAGTGCACCGGTGTCAGACCCGCCGGGTACGACATCCGTAGCGCCGTTACCGTGGAGTCTTCCGCGCTGTCGAGGGTTGCAGTCTTCTGATCGATACGCTTGCCGTCCAGATTGAAGATCTCCGCTATCGCCTGCAGACCGGTCGCCTTACCGGCGCTGTAGTTGACGACTTCGATCGTCTCTTCCAAGGAGTTCCATTGAATATGCAGCGGCTCTGAGCCCTTCTTGCTGCCAAAATAGGCTGCAGTCGGCTCAAAGTAATAGTCGTAAGTCTGCCAGACGAATGACGGCCAGCAGGAGTGACTCATCCACAGCAGTACCCCCATGCGGTAGCGGCTTTGTGCCTCAAACATCGCGCGATAGGTGTCGTAGTTGACGAACTGCGCCAGCCGAATCCACTCCTCCGCACTGTGCGCGCCGCCATAGTTGTTGTCGATGATGGCGCGGAATCCGGCGCCGTCCATCGCACCCTTCAGACAGAAATCATGCAGTCCCCAGTCCAGCCCCTGCGGCCACAATGCCTTCTCCGGCATCATCAATCGCACGCTGTCCAGCGTGGGAATGTTTGGCGAGCCGATCTCGCTGTGCAGCTTTTTATCCGCAATGGCAAAGTAACGGCTGTTCGGCTGCGCACCGTAGGGCCCATGCCCGCTAACGACCTTGTCTGCGGAGCTGCCGATGTAGTGAATCTGCGGATGCAGCTCGCCGATGGCCCGGCGCAGGCCGGCATCCAACGCGGGCGGCGGAAAGCCTTCATTGCGGCCGCAATACAGCCCCATCGATGGGTGATTGCGCACGCGCAACAGAAGGTCTCGCGCGTTGTTGAGAAACATCGCATTGTCGTTCGGGATGGGGCCGTCCCACGGATTGGCGAGCCAGAAGTCCTGCCAGACCATGACGCCGTGACGGTCGCACGCTTCGTAGAATGCTTCATCGGGCACCTGACCCACCCAGTTGCGAATCATCGTGAAGTTCATTTCACGGTGATAGCGCACTGCCGCGTCGTATTCTCGGGCGCGATAGCGCAGCATGGATTCCGCAAACCCCCAGTTGCCGCCGCGCGCCACAAAGCGCCGCCCGTTCACCCACAACTGCAGCGCGCCGCCATCTTCGCTGTAGGTCATCTCCCGCAGACCTGCTTTGAAGGTGTGGCTGGCAAGGGTTTGCGACCCTGCGCGCAATGTAAGGGTCACGTCATACATGTAGGGTTCGCCGTACCCGGCCGGCCACCATAGCTGCGGATTTTTCATGCGCAGCTCGGGATTGCTCTTTGGATCGAGGACAATTTTTTTGCGCTCGTTGGCGCCCAGCCTCACATGCTGAGCAACAGCCACCTCTCCCATGCGACAGTGCAGCACGCCCCGGAATGGCGCTGCATCGTGGTTGACGAGGTCGGCCTCAATTGTCACGTCGGCGGAGGATGTATCGGGCAGCGGCAGCTTCGCCCAGACAAACGGACTCTCAATCGTGACCGCTTCCGTCAACGCCAGTGAGACATCGCCCCAGATGCCGATGTCGCGTCCACGTATGGTGGAGATCCAGTCCCATCCGACGGTCGCGTGGAAGGTTGGATTATCAGCGCCCAGCGCGCCGCCATTTTTGCTGCACACTTCGAACGTCTTCTGGTGCACGCTGCCGGGCGTTGCATTCTTCTCAATGCGTACGGCGAGCGCATTCTTCTGCCCGGCGCGAATGTTCTTCGTCACGTCAAAGCGAGCGCGAAGAAATCCGCCCTCAATGCGGCCCAGCTTCTCACCGTTCAGGTAAACGTCCGCCTTCCAGTCAATGCCATCGAAGTGCAGCCACGCCATTTGCCTGGCATGCTTCGGCGGCGCTGTGAACTCCGTCCGATACCAGAAGTCCGAATAAAAGTACGAGTCGGAAATATAAAGCTGATTCTGTCCAAAGTTAGGGTCGGGTACTGCGCCCGCATTCAGGTAAGACGTCAAGACCGTTCCGGGCACTGTGGCCACCAGCCAGTCGTCGCTTTGAAACTCCGGTTTAGAGACGTCTTCGCCCGCTGCGGTGACGAAGTTTGCGCGCTGCAGCCGCCACGCGCCGCCGGCCAGTTGCATCCGGCCCTCGACCATCGCAAGCGGCGCGGGCTTCGGCTTTGCAACCAGGCCGCCGCGGCCATATACCTCCATCTCGCTCAGAATGTAGCCATACTGCGTGGCGGGCCGCGTCATCCAGACGCGCACATAGCGGGCGTGCTCGGTTTGCGGCAAATGCAGATCATCGGTATTTCCGGTTGCTCCCGCAATCGCGTGAACCGTCCGCCAGTGCTCCGCATCGTCAGAAACCTGAATTTCCCCCTCCGCTGCGCGCGCGATCCAGAACAGCTTGACGCGGTCGATGGTGCACGTCGTTCCGAGATCGACGTAGACCCATTCGTCGCCACTGCCGGCGCTCATCCACGCACTGGTAAAGCAATAGGGCCCACCCACCTCGACGCGGGCCGCACCTTTGAGAAATTCAACTTCGCCCAGCCGCCACGTGCTGAGATACTCCGCCATTGGGCCGTTGGCAGCGCTGTCTACCAGCTCAATCCGGTAAAAGCGCGGCCGTCCGCTTACCGACAAGGGTATGCGCGGCGTGAAGAAATGGCCGGGCTGGCTGAAGTCGGGCGGATAGTTGTTCGTCGAAGCCGCCTGCGGAGCGGAGACGCCGCCGGCCTTCTGCCACTCGCGCCCGTCGTCTGAGGTCCACACGTTGAAATGGAGACTGTCCGCAGCCACCAGCGATGGCGAGATGACATACAGACGCACGGCATCGGTCTCTGGTGCTGCCTCACCGCCTGCCAGTTCAATATCAACCGTGGCGGGTGAGCCCCTAAGCTCCATCGCATTCATCGGAGAGTGGTCGAGGACCGTTTCGCGATCCTGCTTCGCGACTGGGCCCTGCGCGTCATAGACGGCCACCCACTGTGGCAGATGGTGGTCCTTGATGCCATCGGTGATCAGTTGCGCAGTCAGGTTGTAGTCGTAGCTGCTGGAGTGATACGCGGGCCGCAACAGCGCGAGGTTGCGGTACGTGTTGCTGGTGTCGGGAACCAAAATCGGGCCGAAGTCAAAACGCGGATCGCCCGGATAGACACCAATGCCACGCGTCGGCTCAACCGGGCCGGCTGCCGCCGCTGTGGGAGCTGCAGGCGCGTGGAACGCGTGCGGCTTCGCCTCGGCCAGGCTGTTGACGCCGTCCACCGCAATCACCGCACCTGTCGCGACTGTGCTTTTCAGAAAATCCCGCCTCGTCGTCATACTCTGATCGTTCCCTCTCCCTCAGGGCTAACTGCATTGCGGAGCTGCATGCCGGCTGATCCGGCGCCAGGTGGTGCTTCACGCCGAAAAATCCAAAGCGTCTGAAAATCCTAGGCCTTCCGAAGGGTCGCACATGCTTCGCAAACAGCAGCGCTGCGACGCTTCATTCCAAGCAAGAAATATCACACTTGGAAGTCCGCACCCAGCGGGGCAGCCGGAACAGAGCGTGGGAGATTGGATGGATAACGATGAAGAACAAATTTCTGCCAGAGAGAAAGATAGCTGCCCGGCCACCTGGATCAAACCAGTCGGCGTCCGCGGAAGTCTTCGTTCATCGCAGACGCCTTACTCACTCCGGGACAACAGTGCTGCACGGTGGAGCCTTCGTCAGGCAGAAGCTGTCTGAGGCGCGGCGAGCAGGTCCTCGATCCGGATGGGAAGCGACCGGACACGAATTCCCGTGGCGTGATAGACGGCGCCCGCTATGGCCGGAGCCACTCCCGCCAGCCCGATTTCGCCCACGCCGCGAGCACCCAGAGCATCCAGGTGATAGTCCGGATAATCCAGGAACGTGACATCGATCTTCGGACAATCGGCATTCACGGGCAGCAGATAATCCGCCAGATTTGCGTTGATCGGCGCGCCGGACCGCGGATCGTACTGCGTATCTTCCAGCATCACCATACCTACGCCCATCCCGATGGCACCCTCGATCTGGTTACGCGCCGGGCGGGGATTGATCATC
>JAJXUS010000137.1:5570-6059 GCA_021782675.1 Acidobacteriota bacterium | reverse complement strand
ACCCGTTCCAGCATCGAGACCGCGAAGGTGACGCCGGCGGCCTTCACTGCCTGTAGGTCGATGGGTGCCAGGAACCACGGGCGAGCCGGGTCTCGCCGCCTGCCGTGCGGTTTGCGATGCACTCGCTGAAAAGTTTTACTGCGCGCCGCAGCAGGTCTTCCCTTCTTCCACCGGCATCATCGGCGTTCCGCTGCCGGCAGAAAAGCTGATCCGCGCAATTCCGCAGATTGAAAAAGAGCTAGGCGCGACGCCCGAGCATCTGCGGCGGTTTGCGGAGGCGATTCTCACGACGGACACGCGCGTGAAGTTTGCATCCGCGACGGTCGCAACGCCGGCAGGGCCGGTCCGAATTACGGGCGTGGCGAAAGGCGCCGGCATGATTGCGCCACAGCTTGTGCCGCATGCGACTATGCTCTCTTACATTTTTACGGATGCCCTCGTTTCACCATCGACGCTGCAGGCCACGCTCAAACCAGCCGTGGAAGCGAC
>JAJXUS010000137.1:0-5560 GCA_021782675.1 Acidobacteriota bacterium | reverse complement strand
GTTCAATTGCATCTCGATTGATGGCGACACCTCCACCAACGACACGGTGCTGCTGCTGGCCAGCGGTGCCTCCGGGGTGACGATTGAAGCGGGCAGCACAACCGCTGAAGCATTTGCAGCCGCAGTGCATCAGGTCTGCAGTTCACTGGCGCGGCAGATTGTCGAGGATGGCGAAGGCGCTGAGCATCTGCTAGTTCTGCAGGTGACCGGGGCTGCAAGTTTTGCCGACGCACGGGCCGTCGCCGGGACCATCGCGAATTCCCCGCTGGTAAAAACGGCTTTTGCCGGCTGCGATCCAAACTGGGGACGTATTCTGGCGGCCGCCGGCCGTTCCGGCGTAGCTTTGGACCCCACGAAGGTCTCCGTCTCCATCGCTGGCATGCCGGTGTGCCGGTACGGTCAGATCGCGGAAGATTTTTCCCGCGACCGTGTTCATACCGCGATGCGCGAGTGGGAGGTGCCGGTCAGCGTCGACCTGGGGATGGGCGAGGCGAGCTGCACGTTCTACACCTGCGACCTGACAGCGGAGTATGTCCATATCAACGCGGATTACTCCACCTGAAATGCGCCGGAAGGGCACCCTTGAGACCGCGCCCAACACGCCCGCTATTCCCACCGAGTCATCCTGGGGAAAGGCAAACAACCCCCACTGCGAGTCATTCTGAGAGAGTCCAACGGACGACGGCCGCGAGTCATTCTGAGGGAGTCCAACGGACGACCGAAGAATCTCTTGCACCTCCGCTTTCCCGAAAAAATGCACAGATCCTTCCCCTTCACTGCGTTCCGGGTCAGGATGACTCGCTCGAGGATTTGGCGTCTGCGACCGCGCCGGTCGCCCGCCAACGCCGGAGCATCCTGGGAAGTCCAACCGGCGACCACGCCGAGTGATTCTGAGAGAGTCCAACGGACGACGGCCGCGAGTCATTCTGAGGGAGTCCTACGGACGACGGCTGCGAGTCATTCTGAGGGAGTCCTACGGACGACCGAAGAATCTCTTGCACCTCCGCTTTCCCGAAAAAATGCACGGATCCTTCCCTCCATCGCCCTCTGGGTCAGAATGACCCGCTCAACGGATGTGCCCTTTGACGGATGCGCTGCATTCTCGGTGCAGGGTGGTAAAACTCCGGGTGTAACAGCCCTTCGGCGAGCGACGGACGCCAATATCCACAAGGTCTTGCACAGAACTGTTGAAATTATGGAACAGAAAGCAAACGGGCGTACGGATGGCGGCTGCGCCCGCAGAAATAGCAGCCGCTACGATACAATGAGCTTGCGAGGACGAGGTTGAAATGGCGACAAAGGTGAAGGAGCCAGCCGCGCCTGCGGCAGCCCCGAAGAGCGCTGCCAATGGGCGGCCGAATTCCGAAAATCCCCTGATTTCCGACGACAAGCTCAAGCAGATTTACAGCACGATGGTGAAGTGCCGTCTGCTGGAGGAACGCGCACGCACGCTGAAGAAGCAGGCGCGGTTCAAGGGCAATTATTATGCGGCCGTCGGGCAGGAAGCTGTCGCCGTCGGCGCGGGCATCGATCTGCGTCCGGAAGATACCGTAGCGCCGTCGCACCGCGATTTTATTTTGAACTTCATCAAAGGCGTGCCGCTCGAGATCATGTTTTCGCAGTTGTATGGGCGCGTGACCAGCCCGGACAAAGGCCGTTCCTCGCCGGCGCACTGTGGCTACGCCCCGCTGAACATCATTACCCCGGCCTCCACCATCGCCGCGCAGCTGAACATCGGAACCGGCGTTGCCCTGGCCAACCAGATGAAGAAGAACGACAACGTGGTGGTTGCGTTGTCGGGCGAAGGCTCCACGTCGCTGGGCTTCTGGCATGAAGCGTTGAACTTCGCTGGCGTCCGCAATCTGCCGATCGTCTACATCTGCCAGAACAACCTTTGGGCGGAGTCTGTTTCCGTGAAGCTGCAGACGCGTGTGGATGACATCAGCCTGAAGGCGACCGGATATGGCTTTCCCGGGATCACCGTGGACGGAAACGATGCCGTGGCCATGTATCGCGTGGCGCAGGAGGCCATCGCGCGCGCCCGCTCCGGCGGCGGCCCGACATTGATTGAGGCCAAGACCTACCGCTGGTACGGCCACTCTGAGATCGATCCTGCCAAATACCGCTCCGCGGAAGAAGTTGAGGAGTGGAAAGCAAAGGATCCAAATGCAGCGATGGAGCGCTACCTGACCGGCAAAAAGCTGTTCTCTGCGGAATGGAAGCAGCAGATTTTCGACAGCTTTAACAAAGAGCTGGATGCCGCCGTCGAGTACGCCGAAAAGCAGCCGCAGGCGCAGCCGATCGAGTGCCTCGACCACCTTTATTCCTTTGACGTGCGCGGCCGTGAGCTGGATCGCAAGACCTGCACGCCCCAATACTGATTCCAATTTTTTCGCGAGACGATACCTGGTTATGTCGGTTAGCTATCTGGATGCAATCAATGCCGCGCTGAATGAAGAGATGCGGCGCGATCCCTCGGTCTTCATCATTGGAGAAGACGTGGGAGTGATGGGTGGAGCGTTTGGCGTGACCAAGGGGCTGTATGAAGAGTTTGGTCCCGATCGCGTAATCGATTCCCCGCTGGCCGAAGGCATCATTGTCAGCTCTTCGATTGGCGCGGCGATGGCGGGCATGCGACCAGTGCCCGAGATTCAGTTTGTCGACTTCATTACGCCGGCCATGGACGCGATTACCCAGCAGGCAGCGAAGCTGCGGTACCGGTCCGCCGGGGCGCAGACCTGTCCGCTGACGCTGCGCGTCTGCTACGGCGGTGGCACTGGCGGCGGCATGTATCACAGCCAGACCAACACCACGTGGTTTGCGCATGAGCCCGGCCTGATCGTTGTTGCGCCTGCGACACCGACCGACGCCAAGGGCATGCTGAAGGCCTCCATCCGCCAGGACGACCCGGTCATTTATTTCGAACACAAGAAGCTCTACCGCCTGCCGGCGATCAAGGAAGATGTACCGGAGAGCGCGGATTTTCTGTCCGACTTGTTCCACTGCGCAGTTCGGCGCCCCGGAAAAGACGCGACCATCGTCACCTACGGCTTTATGCTGCAGCCCTCGTTGCAGGCGGCGGAAAAGATTGCCGAGGAGACCGGCGCCAGCATTGAGGTCATCGACCTGCGGGTGCTGAATCCGCTGGATCATGAGACGATTCCGAATTCGATCGCGAAGACCGGCCGCCTGTGCATTGTGCAGGAAGATCACCGGACGCTGGGCATTGGATCTGAGATCGCCGCGACGGCAGCGGAGCTGGCGTTTGACTGCCTCGATGCTCCCATCCTTCGCGTGGCGGCTCCCGACGTCCCGGCGATTCCGGCGGCAGAGCCTCTGGAGCAGTTCTACATGCCGGATCTTCCAAAGATCATGACTGCGATGCGGCAGCTGCTGCAGTACTGACGCGGCCTGGGTCCTGGTCTCGCGGCCGATGGATAAAGCCTTGCGCTCCTGCGGAGGGATGGCAACGATGGCACCGGCGGCTCGTATGGAAGAGCGCAGCACGAACCTGCCGAGGTTGACTGCCCGTTGAGAAAAGAACCCCTGACCCGCCGCGAAATGTTGCGCCGATTTGGAGCTTCAGCGGCCGCTGGGCTCGCGGCAGGAATTCCAGCGCTGGGACAGACCGCTTCACCTGCGGCTGCGCCGCAGTCTGCCGGATCGCAGCGGACGGCCACACCCTCCGAAGAAAAGACACCCAAGCCCGAAGCCGAGGTCGCTAAGAAGTATCAACATACGCCGGGGCACTTCGTTAACCGGCCGATGACGCAGATCACGCGAGCGACCGAGATGCTGCTGGACGACGTCGAGGCGCGCGGGGTTTCCTACTTTTATGATCAGGCGCACCCAACCACCGGCCTGGTGCGTGACCACGCGCCGGCCATCGGAATCTCGCAGAGCCGGGTGGCCAGCATTGCCGCCACGGGATTTGGCCTGAGCGCGCTCTGCATCGCGGCGGATCGCCATTACATGCCGCCTGTTGTATGCGAGCAGCGCGTAGAAACCACTCTGGCCTTTCTGCTGGAGCAGTGCCCGCATGTCCACGGCTTTCTGTATCACTTCCTCGATATTGAAAGCGGCGAGCGGCTCTTCAACTCCGAACTCTCGTCCATCGACACTTCCCTGCTGCTTTGTGGCATTCTGCTGTGCCGCCAATATTTCCGGGGCAATCTGCGCATTCAGGCGCTGGCCACCACGCTCTATGAGCGTATCGACTGGCAGTGGATGCTGAACGGCTCGGACACGCTATCGATGGGCTGGATGCCGGAAAGCGGCTTTATCAAGTACCGCTGGGATGTCTATGCGGAGATGCTGACGATGCTACTGATGGCCATCGGCGCGCCGCGGAATGCGATTCCAGCGTCCTGCTGGAATGCGGTGCACCGGCCGATCATTGAGTTCGGTGGCATCGAATACATCAGTGGTATCGCGCCGATCTTCATCCATCAGTACGCGCATGCCTGGTGCGACTTTCGCGATGTACGCGATGCGCACGCGAACTATTTCGTCAATTCCATCGCCGCCACCCGCGCCCATCAGTTGTTCTGCCTCACGCTGGGGCGGCAGTTTCCCTGGATGGATCAAAACCTGTGGGGCATCACGGCATCCGAGTCACCGACCGGCTATCGGGTGTGGGGTGGACCACCAGAGTTTGGCAACGTGGATGGAACGATCGTGCCCTGTGCAACCGGCGGCTCACTGGTGTTTCTGCCGGCGGAGTGCGCCCACGTGCTGCTGTCGATCCGCGAAAAATACGGCGAGAAAGCGTGGACACGCTACGGCTTTGTGGACGCCTTCCAGCCCCAGGCCAACTGGTATGCAGAAGATCAACTGGGAATTGACCTCGGCATCACCGTGTTGATGGCGGAAAACGTGCGCACCGGCTTCGTCTGGAATTACTTCATGCGCAACCCGGAAATCACGCAGGCGATGCAGGCCGTTGGCTTCCGGCCAGATCTCGATCCCAACTACGCCTTTTGATCCTGGGCCGGGGCGGTGAGCCAGACGGCCGGCAAACCATCTATCACCTGCGCAACCGGCAGCGATCCATCGGCTGCAACGCTCGGCGTGCCGGTTAAAACATTTTCAAACGCCGGCAACGGTGATCCCTCTGGCCAGAGCTGCTTGATGTCAATGCGGCAGTCTTTCATCTTTTCTGCGGCAGAGGCGATGGCTGAGCTTTCGCTGAGGAGCGCCGCAAACCAGCGCAGAGCTACGGTGATCACGATGCGGTCGTCCGTCTGCCGCGCAAACACGATCACATGCTCAGCGCCCTCGCCCTCCGGAGTCAGCGCGATGTACTTGCCCCTCAGTAGCAGGTTGGGATAGCGCGCGCGGAATTGAAGGCCCGCAGCGACGTAGAGCATCTTCAGATCGTCGTTCGGCCAGTCCAAAGTAAGTTTTCGTAGGGCAGCGCTGCGCTGACTTGCCGGTGCGCCTGCATTCGCCTTTTGCAGCTCGGACAGCCGTTGGTCGCGCTGCTTGTAGTCGACGGCATTGCGATTGTCCGGATCGACCAGGCTCAGGTCCCACAGCTCCCCGCCCTGATAGGTATCGA
>JAJXUS010000136.1 GCA_021782675.1 Acidobacteriota bacterium | reverse complement strand
AAATTGTGGGTCCGCCTAGCGATCAACTGCGTGCCGAGGCGGTAGAGCGCGACGTTCGCATCTCGGCTCGAAAAGCAATCTGCTTCAGACGCTGACTGCGGCCATCGGCGTAGAGTCGGCTACGTCGGGCGTTGACAGTGCTGTTCTGATATGGCGGACAGGGTGGGATTCGAACCCACGTTACCAGTAAAGGTAAACACGCTTTCCAAGCGTGCGCCTTCAGCCACTCGGCCACCTGTCCGTGGAAGCTTGCCGAAACTCTGAATCTATCACAGCGGCGCTCCGGATGGGACCGGCGGGCGGGTACCTTGCTCACCAACGGCGGCTGCGGACCGTCTTTTTATATACTGGTTGCGTATGCCCAAATATTCCGTCGTCGTTCCGTTCCACAATGAGGAAGAAAACGTCACCGCGCTCTACGACCAGCTGAAGGCGGTCATGGAGCAGGTGGGTGAGTCCTTTGAGCTGATTTTTGTGGACGACGGCTCGTCGGACCGGACGTACCGGCTGCTGGAGGAGATCACCGCGGTGGACAGCCGCGTGATGGTCATCAAGCTGCGCCGCAACTTTGGCCAGACCAGCGCCCTGGCCGCCGGCTTTGACCACGCGCAGGGCGATTTTATTCTGGCGATGGATGGCGACCTGCAGCACGATCCGGCGGAGATTCCGAACTTCCTGGCGCGGCTGGAAGAGGGCTATGACGTGGTCAGCGGCTGGCGCAAGGAGCGCATCGACAACTTTGTGATGCGCCGCATTCCCTCCCGCTGCGCCAACTGGCTGATGGCCAAGCTGTCGGGCGTCAACATCCACGACTTTGGCACCACCTACAAGGCGTACCGCCGGGAAGTGATTCACAGCATCCCGCTTTACGGCGAAATGCACCGTTTCATCCCGGCGCTGGCCTCGTGGCACGGCGCGTCGATCTGCGAAATTCCCATCAAGAATGTGAACCGCGAGCGCGGCAAAAGCCACTACGGCATCTCGCGCACCTTCCGCGTCTTCTTCGATCTGATCACGATCCGCTTCCTGCTCAAATACATGTCGCGGCCGATGCACTTCTTTGGCACGCTGGGGGCGCTGGGCGTCTTTGGCGGAGCCGGATTGTCGCTGTGGCTGCTGCTGTTGAAGGTCTTCACGGCGCAGCATGTCATGGATCAGCACGGGCCGATGTTTGTGATCGCGGGCGTAATGATTCTGGCGGGCATTCAACTGCTGGCCATCGGGCTGATCGGGGAGCTGCAGGTGCGGCACTTCTACCAGAGTCAGTCACGCTCGCCCTATGCGATCGACCGCGTGGTGCGGCTGAACGCTCCGGAAGAGCCGAGCATTCTGCGCGGCGAATAACCTAGTCTTGGTCGCGGCTGTTGCCGCGCGAGAACAATCCGAGCCACCGCCGTTTTGGCGGTGGCTCTTTTTCTGCGCCAAGCTGTCGCGGGGCGGGCTGTTCTTCGAGCGGCAGGTTTTTGAAAATGTGGCCCGGATTGCGGACGCACAGGCGCTCTGCCTCATCCTTGCCGTACTTTCCGGCAATCCACTCGCAGGCTTCGCGGAGCTTCGGCGGGCGCGACGTCAGATTGTGGGCGTCCGTCGCCAGCATGTGCACCCATTGCAGGTCGAGCAACTGCCGCGCGATGCGCTGTGGGCCTTTGCCGAAGCGGCCCAGCACGGAGGCGGCGGTGACCTGCACCAGGCAGCCCATCTCCACCCATTCGCTCATCCGCTCAATCTGCTGCATCAGCGTCAGGTTGCGCTCCGGGTGCGTGATGATGGGCACGAGGCCCGCGACCTGCAGCTCATGAAAGCTTGAGCCGATGTTGCGGGGGATGCCGAAGTCCGGGAACTCCACCAGCAGGTAGCGGCCGCCGTTGATGGAGTAGCGCGTGGGATGATCCAGCGCCGACTCGATATTGTCATAGCTCAAGTGAAAGTCGCAGCCGATGCCGAGCGTCAGGCGGTCCTGTAGGCGGGCGCGTAACTGCGCCAGCCGCTCGGCATTCTGATCCGGCGAGTATGGATACTCACTGTTGGCGTGGGGGGTGCAGACGACGTGCGTGATGCCGTCTTCGACGGCCATCTCCGCCATGGCGAGGGAGGTTTCGAGATCGGGCGAGCCATCGTCCAGGCCGAAGAGCAGGTGATGATGGACATCGAACATCGCGCTAGACCCGCGCCGTCAGCGCCGCAATCATGGAATCGAAGATGAGCCGCCCGTCCCTGGAACCCAGAAGCAGCTCGCTGGAACGGTCGGGATGCGGCATCATACCGAGCACATTGCGGCCTTCATTCAATACGCCGGCGATGTTGCTGCGAGAGCCGTTGGGATTGGCAGCGGCGGTGAGGGAACCGTCCGGTTCGCAGTAGCGGAAGGCAATGCGCTGCTGCTGCTCCAGTTGCTGCAGCGTGGCATCGTCGCAGAAGTAGTTGCCTTCCATGTGGCCGATGGGAACCTTCAGCACGTCGCCCGTATGCGTCTGCTGCGTAAAGGGCGAGTCCGCGGTCTCCACGCGAATAAAGAGCTGGCGGCAGACATATTTCAGGCCAGCGTTGCGCATCAGTGCGCCCGGCAGCAGTCCGCTTTCCGTAAGAATCTGGAAGCCATTGCAGATGCCCAGCACCAGCCCGCCGGAAGCTGCAAACCGCTTGACCGACTGCATAATGGGAGAGAAGTGCGCGATGGCGCCGGTACGAAGATAATCCCCATAGGCAAAGCCGCCGGGCACAACGATCGCGTCACAGTCTTCCAGGCTGGAGCTTTCATGCCAAAGAAATGTTACCGGCTGGCCAGCCACTGCGGAGAGCACATGAAACGTATCCTGATCGCAATTCGAGCCGGGAAACACGAGCACGCCAAATTTCATTTGTCTCCAGTTTATCAGCCGGGCGTTCAGGTATTTACGGTCGCATCGGTCACGCCCGCATGAAATCCGGTCCATACAATCCGCAGAATCTGCCGGCCCAGCCAACGCCCGCGCCCGCGCCAGACCGCGTTCTGGCCACGGCCGGCAGTGCGCTGCTGAACTGGTGGCGCGCCACGACCCTGGATGCGCTGCTGGTGGGTCTGCTTTGGCTGGTGGGTCTGTGGGTGCTGCATGTACCCTGGGCGCCGCTGTGGGCGTTGATCGGCGCTTTCGCGCAGTTTGTGCCCAACATTGGCGGCATGCTGGCGCTGATTGGTCCGGCGCTCAGCCTGCTGTTTACGGACGGTGGGTGGGAATCGTTCGCGCTGCTGCTGTGTCTGTATGCGGCCATTGTCGTGATCGATCAACTGCTGCTGCAGCCCTGGCTGATGAAGCGGGCGAACCGCGTCCCCATCTGGGCGTCGATCTTTGGCCCGATTGTGCTGGGGATTATCATCCCGTTCTGGGGAGTGCTGCTGGCGCCGCCGCTGCTGGCCATCGTATTTGCCCTGCGCAAGCCGCGGCGCGCTGCGTGATTACTGCAGCATGGCCACCTTGGTCAGATCGACGGAGGGCGTAGGATTCAGCGCGAGATTGATCGCGCCACTTCCGGTCAGGCTCACCTGATCGGCAACGATTTCTCCAATCACAAACGTGCCGCTGCTCGAGCCGCCATCCAGGCTCAGCAGATCTGTATAGCTGCTGGAGTGAAAGTAAAGCGCGCCAGAAAACGATAGGGAGCCAGAGCCGGTGAAGATCGGCTCAGTCGTATCGGCGTGGTCTTGATAAATCAGCAGCCCACGGACACCGGGGTTGCCACGCGCGTCCGACGTGTCGCCGCCCGTATCCCAGTACGTGCCGTTGGCCGTGCACTGCGCGATCAGGACGTTTCCGTTGAGCGTGGAGGGCATGTTCAGCGCGCTGCTGGGCGCACTGCCGTCGCAGGTGAGCGCCGTGGACTGGACCGGAATAAGAGGATCCTTCGTGCTGACGCAGCCCGAACAGCCGCTGATGTTGATGGAACCGGAATAGAAGTAGAACATGACGCCGTCGGTCTGCTGGCCGACCTGCGTGGACAGTGGACTGCAGGAGGGTTTGCACGGTGTGGCCATGCGCAGGGTCGCGCTGCCGCCTGCATTCAGGGATGCGCCCAGGTAATAGATACCGGGCAGAAAGATGTAGGTCTGGTACCCGTCGGTGGTAATCCCGTTGGGATAATAGCCGGGAGACATCTCGATGCAGGGGTATTTCGTATCCGGACAACCGTCCTGCCCGGCGGAGGAAAGACTACTCGCGTGGCTCACCTGGATTCCGCTGGTACCGCTGGCTGGCTTGAGAGAGCGGACCGATATCGGGGGGCCGACGGAGCCGTAGGGGTCAGGAATGGGCAGCACCGGGCCATGCCATGTTCCAGTGGAGCCGCCGTTGAAGCCGCCGCCATAGCACTGTGTAGGGGCCGTTGTCGGGCCGCCGGCAACGGCAACATCGGAGCCTGTCCCCTTGGGTCCTCCGGCGCTGGTGTTAATCAATCCGGATGGAGAGCAGTTGATGGCGGTCGCACTGGTGGAGTTGACCTGCAGCGATCGCTGCGGGCCGCCAACGATTGTCAGCGTTCCGCCGCCAGTGTAATAAAAGGCTCCGGACGCCGAGGGACTCAGCACCACCATCGGCGCAGCCTCCTTTTCCTGGATCAGCCCGCAGGTGCAGGAGGCAGACACCGGATGAAGATTGGAGCCGGTTGCGGCAAAGAGAAAATGCGTGGGGACATTCTCTGTAATGGAGACTTTCAGGAACGGATACGAAGTGACGGTGCTCGGGGGCGCCGTTACTCCGGCCACGGATGCCGGGAAGGTCCAGGAGACAGCGTTGGACGGTCCATTGTTCAGGCCAGCACCCGCGTAGCCGTTGGCGCTGGCGTAAAAGCAGATGCTGCCGGCCCCGCTATTTGTGGCACAGTTGCCCGACGTGCCCGGCGTGAAACCCATCGACGGCAGATTTTCTCCGGCAATAGTGGCGGCCATGTCCATTGCGCCCGCCTGACAGGCGGCGTCCGCAGCAGTCTGCGCAGATTGCCGATGGGACCAGAGGTTGGTCAGATCCACGGCAAAGCCCGCCATGGCCAGCAGGACCAGCGCCAGCATCATGACCAGCGAGACGATGATCTGGCCGCATTCGCCCGAGCCGTTCGCAAAGCAGGGCACGGCTTGCGGGGCGCAGCGGCGGCGTCTGTTAGAAAACAATGCGGCCCTCCGCAGTGACATTCAGGGGACGAGCAATCCCCGGCAGTTGCAAATAGGGAACATAGGTGTACTGCAGCGAAACCATCACCCGCGACGGCGGCGCCGAGCTGCCATCCGGATACGACACCGTGACGTTCATCTGCGACAGATTGTGATACGACATCGCCGCATACTGCTGCACTTGGGCGACCACATTGGCCGCCGATGGATCGGAGCATCCACTGCTGGGGCCGCTGCACAGGCTGCTGTCCGCGCCATGAACCTCCGCATACCGCACGCCTTGCCGCGCCGCATTACTCAGGATGTTCCAGGTGTAGATCAGCATGGAGAGCTCCAGCATCCACAGCACCGCTGGAATAATCACGAGCATGCAGAGCGCGGTCTCCAGCAGCATGGAGCCATCGTCCTGACGGATTCGCCGAAGATTTCTGGAGCGAAAAATTTGACGCATCACGATGTCGGCCTCGTCATCAGTCCAGCGCGCGCATGGATACCTGCCGGTGGAAGTTCAGCGCCGGCAGCAGTGGCAAAGAAAAAAAGTGCAGTGGAATCGGCGGCTGAACCGTGTACGTGACGTCCACCCGCTGCAGCACGAAGGTCGGCGCCTCCGGATCCCGGGCTGGCGTGTAGCTGCCTCCAGAGCTGCCGTACGCCGTGCACTCCGCCACTCCATTGCTGGTGACGCCGATCTGCTTCGTGCAGACCTGCACCGACGTGGCCGTTGCATAGGACGCCAGACCTGCGAGATCAGCAGAGGCCAGTCCGGCAATCGAGGCGGAGTTCGACATTGGCCCGGCAGGTGGCAGGCTCGTCTGTCCCGGCGCGTTATAGCCTTGCACGGAGTACTCCGCCGCTCCCCGCGTGGCTGTTGCCAGATTTACCGCCACAAAAAAGAAATAGCCAAAGTCGATGGCATAGGCGATCAGCAGAATCAGCAGCGGAAGAA
>JAJXUS010000135.1 GCA_021782675.1 Acidobacteriota bacterium | reverse complement strand
AACAAACAGCGCCGCCTCACGGCCGAAGATCTCTGCCGCGCGCTGCTCCAGTTGGTTGACCGTTGGGTCTTCGCCGTACACATCGTCGCCAACCGCCGCGTTGGCCATCACAGCACGCATCGCGCCTGTGGGTTGTGTGACGGTATCGCTGCGCAGGTCAATCACGCCGGTAGAGGCGGGCGTGGGAGCAAACGTTTCTTCCAGGGCTTCCGTCTTCATGCAATCGTCACCTCGTGTTCAAGGTTTCTGGGCAAAGCTTCACTGACCGGCGGCAGAACGTCCAGAAAGCGGGCGAAAATTTCATTGGCAAACAATCTTCCCCGCGGCGTCAGCCGTATACGGGCATGTCCATGCTCCAGGAGTCCTTCCTTTACCGCCGCTTGCACCACGCCGGCGAACGCCGTAAGGGCCTCGGTACCGAATTCTGCCTGCAGCTCCGGCAGCGACACGCCGCATGTGCGGCGCAGTCCGAGGAACCAGCGCTCTTCGATCTGACCCGTGCGCGAGATGCGCTCGACTGCCGGCGACATCGGGTCTTCCAGGTAGCTGTCCATTGCGTCTGGGTTGGCGGTCCGGAACCAGTCACCATCCCTACCGGGAAGGCAGGAATGCGCGTCGAGTCCGAAGCCAACGTATGGCACACCATCCCAGTACTTCAGATTATGACGGGATTGCTGGCCCGGCCGGGCGAAGTTGGAAATCTCATATTGCAGCAGTCCGCCCTGCCCAAGCATCGCGCAGGCTTCTTCGTACATAGCGGCGGTGGCCTCGTCGCCGGGCGTCCGCTGCGCTCCATATTTTTCCCCGCCCGTCAGCAGTTCCCGCCCCAGCCGGGAATCCTCATCCACATCCAGCATGTAGACGCTCACGTGCGGGACGCCAGTGTCCAGCGCAACCTGCAGGCTCTCCCGCCAGCTTGCAGCGGTCTGGCGCGGCAGTCCTGCGATCAGGTCTACGTTAATGTTGCTGACGCCCGCAGCCCGCAGCCGGGCCAGGTCCGCCAGCACGGTTGACCGGCCATGACGGCGGCCAACCGCTGCCGCCTCCGCGTCTACAAAGCTCTGCACCCCTAGACTGACCCGGTTGACGCCCTGCGTGCAGCATTCGGCCAGAAACGCGTCGCTGATCTGCCCCGGCGCGCACTCCACGGTAATCTCCGCATCAGGAAAAACGTCGAAGCTCTCCCGGAGCGCATCGAATATCTGGCGCAGATGGTGAGGCGCCAGCGTGCTCGGCGTGCCGCCGCCAAGGTAGATGGAATCCGCTCCCCCGGGAAGTTGCATTCTCTTCGCCAGGCAGTGCGTACGGCGGCCACGAATCTCGCGGCATATTGCGTGGACGTAGCCGTCCAGGCGCGCTGCGGGAAAAACATCTGACGCGAAGTTGCAATAGGTGCATTTGGCCCGGCAAAACGGGATGGAAACATAGATTCCCAGCGGCGCTGTGGCAGAGGCAGACATGAAAGGCAACGGAGTCCGGTGTCGCGGAAACTCCGTACAATAGCAGTGTCGCATGGCAGACCCGAAGCAAAACTCCCCGCAGCAGGACGATGATGTCATCGGAAAGGCGTACGACGGCCGCCTAATGCGGCGTCTGCTTACCTATCTGCGCCCGTACCGGCTGCAGGTCGCCATCTCCCTTGTGGCCATTCTGTTCACCGCGCTGGCAGATGTCTTAGGCCCCTATCTCACCAAGGTCGCAGTCGATCTCTACATGACGCCCGGCGCGGCGCAGCGGCATGCTTCCTGGACGCGCCACCTGAGCCACAGCCCAATGCGTGGCATCACGCAGATTGCGCTCATCTACCTCGGCACGCTGGTGCTGATCTATTTTCTGGCCTTTGTGCAGACGTACCTGATGCAGTGGACCGGCCAGAAGGTGATGTACGACCTGCGCAGCCAGATCTTTCGCCACATTCAGCGGATGCACATCGGCTTCTTCGACAAAAACCCCACCGGCCGGCTGGTCACGCGCGTCACCAGCGACGTCGATGCGCTGAATGAAATGTTCACCTCCGGCGTGGTGGCCATTTTTGAAGATGTGCTGGTGCTGGCCGGCATCGTCTTTGTCATGCTGCGCATGAGCTGGTGGCTGGCGCTGCTCGCCTTCTCCGTGCTGCCATTCATCCTGATCGGCACGCAAATCTTCCGCCGCTCCGTCCGCCAGTCCTACCGCAAAATTCGCACCGCCATCGCCCGCATTAATTCGCATCTGCAGGAACACGTCAGCGGCATGAGCGTGGTGCAGTTGTTCAACCGCGAGGACCGCGCCTTTGCCGACTTTGAAGTCGTAAACCGACAGCATCTGAAGGCCTTCAAAGACGCCATCATGGCCTACGCGCTCTACTACCCGGCGGTCGAAATTCTCAGCTCCATCGCCATCGCCATCATCATCTGGGTGGGCGGCGGCGGCGTGCTGCGCGGCGCGGTCACGCTGGGCGTGCTGGTCGCCTTCATTCAATATTCGCAGCGCTTCTTCCGGCCCATTCAGGACCTCAGCGACAAGTACAACATCCTGCAGGCCGCCATGGCCGCCGCGGAGCGGGTCTTTAAGCTGCTTGATACACCCCCGGCCATCGTGTCACCTGTACCGGCGCAGACCGGCGACGGCTCCGGCCGCATTGAGTTCCACCATGTCTGGTTTGCCTATCAGGGGCTGGCGGACGCACAACGCGCACAGATTGCGGCAGAAGGACCTGCCAGCGTATCCGATGTGGAGTGGGTGCTGCGGGACGTCAGTTTTACGGTGGAACCTGGCGAGACAGCCGCAATCGTGGGCCACACCGGCGCCGGCAAAACCACGCTCAGCAGTCTGATGATGCGCTTCTACGACGTCCAGAGCGGCAGCGTGCTGGTGGATGGGCTGGATGTGCGTGAGTGGGATCTGACCTCCCTGCGCCGCCGCTTCGCCGTCGTGCTGCAGGATCCCGTTCTGTTTTCCGGCACCATTTCGAGCAACATCCGGCTGGGCTCCGACTGGATCACGCAGCAGGAGATTGAAAATGCCGCCGATCAGGTGAATGTCGGCGACTTCATTCGCGGACTGCCCGGCGGGTTTGACGAGCCGGTGCGTGAGCGCGGCAGCACGCTCTCCACCGGCCAGAAGCAGCTGATCAACTTTGCCCGCGCGCTGGCGCACGATCCAAAAATCCTCATCCTGGATGAGGCAACATCGAGCGTGGACACAGATACCGAGATACGCGTGCGGCAAGCGCTCACGCGCCTCGTCACGGGTCGCACCTCCATTGTTGTGGCGCATCGCTTATCCACCATCCAAAGCGCCAACTGCATTCTGGTGATGCACAAGGGCAAGCTGCGCGAGATAGGCTCCCATCAGCAATTGCTGGCCCAGCATGGCCTCTACTGGAAGCTCTATCGCCTGCAATATCGCGACCAGGAGACGGCAGCCCCCAGCACCCCTAACCCACAGTTCGCCGTAACGGGCGACTGAGCGGCGCGCACTTCCATGGCCAGCATCTTCCTTTCGGCCGGCGAGGCCAGCGGGGAGCATTACGGTGCGGCGCTGATCGCGGCTCTGCGCAACCGCCTGCCCGATGCGCGATTCTCCGGCCTGGGTGGCGCCGGTATGCGCGCAGCCGGTTGCGACTGCATCGTCCGCGCGGAAGACGTGGCCGTGATGGGCATCACGGAGGTGATCCATCATATGCCGCGCATTTACGGGCGGTATCGGCGTCTTACGGCCCATCTGCGGCGCAACCCGCCGGACATCGCGATTCTGATCGACTTTCCCGACGTGAATCTCCGGCTGGCAAAAACGTTGCGCCGGTTGAACGTGCCCGTCGTATATTTCGTCAGTCCACAGCTATGGGCCTGGAAGAAGCGCCGCATCCGGTGGGTGCAGCAGCGCGTGACAAAGATGCTGGTGATCTTTCCGTTTGAAGCACCGTTTTATCGCGAGCACGGCGTGGCCGCGGAGTTTGTCGGTCACCCCCTGGCCGACCTGCCCGCGCCGCAGGCTTCGCGGGAGGAGTTTGCGCAGAAATGGCATCTCGATGCGGACAAGCTGTGGATTGGCCTGCTGCCCGGCAGTCGCGTGCGGGAACTGCGGCTAAACCTGGCCGTGATGGCGCAGGCAGCGGCACTGCTGGGCGATGGCTATGAGTATCTGCTGCCGGTCGCGCCCACGCTGGATGAAGCCTGGGTCCGCGCCGAAGTGGCACGCACGACGACGAAGGCGCGCATCCGCGTGGTGCAGGACGCTCGTGCTGTGCTGCTCCACGCACAGGCCAGCATCGTGGCCAGCGGCACGGCTACGGTACAGGCCGCGCTGATCGGCAATCCCTTTCTCGCGGTCTATCGCCTTTCAACACTCAGCTATGCCGTCGCCAGCCGCCTGGTCAAGCTGCCGCACGTCGCCATGCCCAACCTGATCGCAGGCCGCCGCATTGTGCCGGAGCTGATCCAGGACGAATTTACGGCGGTGCACACCGCCAACGCTTTGCGTCTGCTGCTGCAAGACGGCCCGGCGCGCCAAACCATGATGCAGGATCTGCAGACATTGCGCGAAGCACTGCACCCGGAAGAGTCTTTGCCCGGCGCAACCGCCATTGATCGTGCGGCCGATGCGGTGGTTTCTCTGCTGGCCGAGCGGCCGCCAACACAGATGGGCCCGCGATGAAGCGCCGCCGATTCCGCGCGCCAATGGCATGGTTACTCTGCATCTCACTCTTCTGTGCCAGCCACGCCCTCCGGGCTGGGGCGAACCGCCCGACACCGGCGTACACAATCGACCTGACGCTGCAGCCCGCACAGCATGCAATGGCTGCAACAACCACCATCACCTTCCCTGCTCCAGCACCCGGCGCGTCCATTGAGTTTCGCCTGAACACTGCGCTCCACGTCTCGCAGATCACCGATGCCAACAATGTGGAGCTCAAGTTTGCGCGCGATGGAAAGCATCGGGATCTTCTGCAGGTGGCGCCAAATGCCGGGATAGCGCCTGGCGATCCGGCCCGCTGGACGTTCCACTACAGCGGCCAGTTTTCTGCAGGGACTGGAAGCTCCGCGCAGACGGCGTATGTCGGCGAGCCCGCCAGCTATCTGCTGCCCAAAGCCAACTGGCTGCCGCATCTGGTGGGCACCAGTCCCGCCTTTCACGCGGAGATATCGACCCACGCGCCCGCCGGATTGCGCATCTTCGCCGGCGGCGCGACCGCTGATCCGAATCATTTTGTCTGGAGCGGTGCCGGTGTCCCCGGCCTTGTGATTGCCGGGCACTATGCGCCGCAACCCTTCGGAGATGCAGCTTTGTCTGCATTTTCCATCACGGGCCAAGACGCAACGGCAGTCTCCACCGCCGCCTTGCAAACCGCGCAAAAGGCGTACAGCCAGTTTGCAGCAGCGTTCGGTCCACTGCCTTGGAAGTCCGTCACACTGGTTCCGTTGCCAGCGGGCGCAACCTCCGCCGCAGCGCCGGGATTGATTGCTTATCCCGCGAGCAGTGATGCCACGGCAACACAGAACGCGATTGTTGCGGCTCTGGCCGCAGAGTGGTGGCAAAACATTGTGCAGCCTGCAACGCGCGGGGATGCGTGGATCACGGATGGCATGACACGCATGGCCGAGCTGGAATTTGCCCGGCAGAATGAGAAGCCTTCGGAGTTCCTGGACACGGTTGAAAACATCTCCGCCTCAGCCATCGCCTACTCTTCGCTGCCGCTGCTGCGGCTGGGCGAGGTGCCGCAGGGTTCGCCACAGTTCAACGCCCTGGCCTATGACAAAGGCGGCATGATCTTCCGCATGCTGCGCTGGCAGATTGGCGAGCAGGCATTTGACCGGACCGTGCACGCAATGCTGGCTGCACCGGATGGAGAGTTGTCCGCACAGGATGTCGAGCGAATGGCCGAGACAGCTTCCGGCAAAGATCTGCAGCCATTCTTTGCGCAGTGGCTCGGCTCCGCCCAAATCCCCGCGTTGCAAAATACCTGGACCCTATATCACCTCCAGACGCGACGATATCCGTCCGAGGGCCGCCTCGATGTAGCGGCCAACCGTGCGTGCCGAGACGCCGCTCGCCCGGCCAATCGCCAGCTTGTTCTCGCCGGCGTCCTTGACCTCCCAGCCGCTCCTGAAGAAG
>JAJXUS010000134.1:4856-6124 GCA_021782675.1 Acidobacteriota bacterium | reverse complement strand
AAGGGCGGTGAAGACCTCCTCGACACTGCGCATGCGCTGGCCCATCTGTTCGATCTTGCTCGAGACGCGCGCAATCTCGTCGGTCGGGCTGAGTAGACGGTTCTCCGGCACTGGCTGCGGCCCGCTCAGCATCAGTTGGTCCAGGCGGTCGCTGATCAGTTGTAGCGGCTGCAGGGCCATGTTGGACAGCAGCGCAGCGACCAGGATGGTCAGCACGACCGACAGGATCAGCAGAACCAGTTCTGCGTGCAGCCACGGCGCCAGTTGGCTGCGCAGGAAGGTTGTCCGCACACCCACTCGCACGGTCAGAAAGAGCTGTCCGTTGCGGGCCAGCTTGGCATCCACGGCATACACGGCCGGCGGTCCGAACACCGTGCGAAATTTCCGCCAGGCTGTCATTTTGCCCAGGGCTTGAAAGGCCGGCTGATTCGGCATCATGCCGCCTTCCAGCAGCGGGTCCGTGCTCAGCAGGATTTCGCCCGAACGATTCGCAATGTTGATGTCGTAGATGGTGGGCGAATAGCGGATGAAAGAATCGAGCGTCAGCCCCAGCGAGGAATCCTTGCGAAGCGCCGTGCGAATGGCCTGATTCAACGCACGGGGATCATTGGCCGGAATGGTAACGCCCACCAGGTTGCGCTCAATGGCGGCTCTGACCGCCAGCAGCACCTGATGGGCGGCGATATCGTTATGCTCGTAGCTCTGCTGGATGCGCTCGGACAGCAGTTGCGAAAGGTAAAGGAAGGACAGGGAAACGACGATGATCGAGACCATGGCCGTAATGGCGGCAACCAGCTTGACTCGAATTCTCATCGCGTTGGCTCCCGGGAAGAGTCCGCAAAATCTGGCGCCAGCGATACTGCCTACTCGGAGGCAGAGCCCTGACTTCCATACTCTTTCAGCTTATTGTGCAGCGTCTTCAGGCTGATGCCAAGAATCTCCGCGGCCCGCGTCTTGTTGTTGCCGGTGGACTCCAGGGTGCGCAAAATCAAGCGGCGCTCCGCCTCATCCACAGTGGTGCCTACCGGCATCCGCAGCGGATCGCTTTCTGATACGGCCGGCACGCGGACGGAGCCCAGCCCCGGTGGCAGATGATGGCGTCCGAGCGTCCCCGATCCGCAGAGAACCACGGCCCGCTCCAGCACATTCCGCAGTTCCCGCACGTTGCCCGGCCAGTCAAAGGTCTGCAGTTCAGCCAGCAGCCCGGGCTCAATTCCGGTCACGCTGCACCCGTGCCGCTCGTTCATCGTCTTGATGATGGCCTCCGC
>JAJXUS010000134.1:0-4846 GCA_021782675.1 Acidobacteriota bacterium | reverse complement strand
GACCGGAATGTCCTCCAGATGATCGCGCAGGGGCGGCATTTCAATATTGAAGACATTCAGGCGGTAATAGAGGTCGCTGCGAAGCTGCCCATTGGCAATAGCCTCTTCGGGCTTCTTATTTGTGGCGGCCAGCACGCGAACATTGATGGGTGTTTCTGCCTTACTGCCCAGCCGACGGAACGTACGGTCTTCCAGAACCCGCAACAGCTTTGCCTGCGTGGCGATCGGCATCTCACCGATCTCGTCCAGCAGCAGGGTGCCCTCTTCCGCCAGCTCAAAACAACCGGCGCGCCGTTCGACCGCGCCCGTAAATGCGCCTTTTTCGTGGCCGAAAATTTCGCTTTCGATCAGTGTCTCCGGAATAGCGGCACAATTGACGGCGATGAACGGCTTGTTATTGCGGCTGCTCAATTCGTGCAAGGTGCGCGCCACCATCTCCTTGCCGGTGCCGCTCTCGCCGGTAATCAGGACAGATACATTGTTCGGCGCAATGCGCTCGATGAGGTGGAAGATGGCCTGCATAGGCGGCGAATGTCCCACCATGGAGCCGAGCGTTCCGGTTTCGCGCATTCGCCCGCGCACCGCGTCATTGCCGCGAACCGTCTGCTGCTGGGCGCTGGCATTGCTCAGCAGCTTTTTCAGCCGGAGCGGCTCAACCGGCTTCTGGATGTAATCGAAAGCGCCGCGCTTCATCGACTCCACGGCGCTTTCAATGCTGCCCTGGGCCGTCAGCATAATGACAGCAAGCGGCTCGGGGCTCTCCGTCAGATGCCCCAGCAGCGTAAGTCCATCCATGCGCGGCATCTTAAGATCAGAAACGACGATTTCCGGGTGCCACTGGGCGATGCGATCAAGCGCCTCCACCCCATCCTGCGCCACCTCGGTGGAGTACCCCCAGCCCGAGACCAGCTCGGCCAGCCCCATGCGGGCATTGGGTTCGTCTTCGACAATGAGAACTTTATTTGACATAAATAATGTACCGGCGAAGAGCGGTCGGCTCTGAATACCGGTTTTGATCCCACATGTTCATTTCGGCTTATTCGCCAGGCAGATCGGGAGGCGGCACACGCCGCATCTACACTGTTATCCTCCCCTGTTTGTACCACGGCGGCATGGCCTGCCGCTGGCACAGTTTCGAAGCAATCGGAGATCGGTGATCTGGAGGTCATGATGCGTCGCTGGATGAAGATTCTCGCGGGTGTTGCGGCGGTTTTGCTGCTGGTGCTGCTCGCCGTGGCCTTGCTGGTAAACGCCAATACCTTCCGGCCGGTTCTGGAGAGCCGACTAACACAGGCGCTGGGGCGGCAGGTGACACTTGGCAGCCTTCACTTTTCGCCTTTTACGGGAAGCCTGAATGCCGACAGCGTTCGCATTGCCGATGATCCCGCCTTCGGGCCTGAACCCCTGCTGACCGCGCGGAGCCTCAAGATCGGCGTAAACATGGCGCCGCTCATCTTTCATCGCAAGCTGGAGGTGCGAAGCTTCCGCGCGATCGATCCGCGGATCAATCTTGTGCAGAACGCGCAGGGTACGTGGAATTTTTCGACCCTCGGCCACTCCTCCGGCCAGCAGCCAGCAAACACGGGCAGCGGTATGTCGGGCGTCTCCGTAGGCCAGATCGCTGTCAGCAACGGGACGGTCACAGTGACGTCGGTTCCGGCGGTGGGGCCGGCCCGCGTCTACAGCAACGTAAACATCTCTGTGCAGAATTTCTCCGCGACGAGCACCTTTCCTTTCAGCGTCAAGGCCACCATGCCGGGTGATGGAACCGTCTCTCTGGACGGAACAGCGGGACCGATCAACGCGCAGGACACCGCCTCCACGGCCTTCCAGGCGCAGTTGCAAGTGCGAAATCTGAATCCCGTCACTGCCGGATTTCTGTCGTCGTCAGCCGGCTTCGGGATGGTCGTGGACGCGAACGCAAAGGCGCGATCCAACGGCGCCGCCGTCAACAGCCAGGGCACGCTCATCCTTCACCAACTGCTCCTCACCAGGAGCGGCCGCCCGATTCCTCAGCCCGTCAACCTGACCTACAGCGTGACGCAGCAGCTAAAGGGCGGAGCCGGGACAGTGCCGAGCGCGGAGCTGAAGGTCGGCGACACCGCGATACACATGGATGGCCAATACCGGTTGGCGGAGGCCGCCAATGCGGGTTCTCCGGCCAGCGGCGATGCCTCCAGCGCGAATCCCTGGATCAACATGAACGCGAGCGGGCAGAACCTGTCGATCGATCAACTCCAGTCGCTTCTGGTCGCCGCCGGCGTTAAGCTGCCCAACGGCTCCGTACTCCGCGGCGGCACGCTGACGCTGGCGCTGAACGCGACCGGCCCGGTCGATGCTTTGGTAATTACAGGTCCGGTGGAGATCGACAACTCTCAGCTTGCGGGGTTCGATCTCGGTTCGAAGATCTCCGGCCTGGCGGCGCTGGGCGGCATCAAGACGGGTTCCGTAACGGATATTCAGCAGTTGAAGTTCAATCTGCGCTCCGCGGGTGGCGCGATCAGTACCGACAACATCTACGCTCGGATGCCCGCCGTTGGGCAGGCGACGGGCAGCGGTGCGGTCTCGCCGGCCGGCGCACTGGATTATCAACTGGTCGTGCGTGTCACCACGGCGCAGGGCATTGGTCAGGCTGGCGTCAGTCTGCTGAGCAAGCTCAACGCCGCCGCGGGGTCCAATGCAAAGAACTTTGCGGCTAATGGCGTGCCCATGCGAATTACCGGCACAGCCAGCAACCCGGTCATTACGGCGGATGTGAGCGGCCTGCTGCGGCGCAACGGCGTGAACATCCTGGGAAATACAAAGAAGGCAAACCCCGCCGGCCTGCTGCGCGGCCTCTTCGGCGGCAAATAACGTCCTGCCGGTATAGGCTGTTCAGCAGAGCGAAAGCGCATGACCAAAAGAGAGCCGGGGCCGAAAGAGGACAATCGCCGGATGGTGCTGCAGGGCCTCGTCCGGGCGGACGCGATCGTGCAGATCGCCATCGCGCTGCCACTCTCCGCAATCCTGGGCTGGGCGCTGGGTGACTTTTTCGCGCGCCGCTTCCATCAGGAGTGGATGGCGATCCTGGGTCTGTTTCTGGGGATCGCCGCGGGCTTTGTTCAGGTGATCCGGCTGGCGAATCAGGCCAACCGCATCAACCGTTAAAGGAGCCGGACTTGCCGGTACTTGCACTCTCAGAAGACGAAGTTCGCCGGACACTGAAGCGCGCGCTCTGGCTGGCGGGCGGCGCCGTGGTGGTGCTTACGCCGGTGCTTTGGGTGTGGCAGGGATGGCGCACCTGGCTGGTATTCCTCATCGGTGCCCTGATCTCCGCAACCGGCGTGTTTGAGTATTTGCAGCTTCTCTCGGCCATGATGTCTCGCATGGAGGAGGGCCGCGAACCGGCGCCGATGGGCCGCGTGACGGTTATGTTCTTCCTGCGGCTGTTGGGTGCGGCCGGGCTGCTCTATGTTAGTCTAAAGGTTCTGCGTGGTTCGGTTTACGCGCTATTGGGCGGGCTTGCCGTCTGCCTGATTGCCCTCACAATTGAGTCCATCCGGTTGGCCGCCAGACGGTGACTGCGGGAGACGATTGTGCGGCGCGGCTGCCGGACGCTCGCTAGAGTACAACCGGGACGATCATGCCGTTTCAACACTTCTTAGCTCACCTGCTGAATCTCGTCTTTGCCGGTTCCGCAAACTGGCTGCTCAACGCCATCGGACACCCGGCTATGAATCCGGCGGCCCCGATCGACGGCACCTTCACAATGGAGTTGATTGCTTTCCTCATCCTGATGGTGTTCTTCGTCATTGTCCGCGTCAGCCTGAACGTGGAGCGCCCCGGCGTCGCCCAGCAGCTTGCCGAGATGGCGGAAGAGTTTGTCACCGGCCAGACGGAGCCGATCATCGGCGAAAAGTATGGGCTTTATCTCGGTTTCCTGACTGCGCTGATTCTGTTCGTTCTTGTCAATAATCTGCTGGGTCTGCTGCCCGATGTCGATACCCCCACGGCCAGCCCGGTGGTGCCGCTGGGCCTCGCGCTCATCACCTTCGTCTACTACCATCTGCAGGGCCTGCGCTGGAACAAGGCCAGCTACATTAAGCAGTTTCTCGGGCCACTATGGTGGATCGCGCCGCTGATGCTGCCCATCGAGATCATCTCTCACCTGGCCCGCATCTTGTCGCTCACCATCCGTCTGTTTGCCAACATGTTTGCCAGCGATCTGCTGATCCTGATCTTCTTCTCGCTGTTTCCGCTGATTCTGCCACTGCCGTTCATCGGATTGCATCTGGCGGTGTCGCTGATTCAGGCATATGTTTTTATGCTGCTCGCGTCCATTTATATCGGTCAGGCGGTCGCGCACGAGCACTAAAATCTTTCAGATTCGCCGGGGTCCGCTTCCGCCCCGGCAGCACTACCCCGTTCAGCGTGAGGGCGTCAGCACGGTGAACGTCAACCACCCACTGGCGGGGAATTCTAAGGAAGCTTTGGAGCAGAAATGCGTACGATGCAGAACGTCTTTATGACACTCTCGGTGCTGTGCATGGCCATTCCCGCCATGGCGCAGTCGACCGGCGCCGCCGATACCCACGCCAGCATGGTGGCCATCGCGGCCGGTATTTCCATGGCCATCGCCTCCGGTCTTTGCGGACTCGGCCAGGGACGTGCGGTTGCGTCCTCTACAGAGGCGCTGGCGCGCAACCCAGGCGCGCGCCCGGGAATTTTTCTCTTCCTGGTGCTTGGCCTCGCGTTTATTGAGTCTCTGGCGCTGTTCACCTTTGCCATCATCCTGTTCAAGGTGAAGTAAGCGAGTTCTGCACCGGTTTGCACCATCGGCCGCGCCGCGAGCGCGGCCGATTTCATT
>JAJXUS010000133.1 GCA_021782675.1 Acidobacteriota bacterium | reverse complement strand
TGCCGATCGATCTGATTCCGCATTTTGCGGACCTGATCCGGCAGTCGCCGGAGATCAGCCGCGCAGCCCTGGTGGTCGATGTTCGGGAGGGGGCGCAGCTCGACCGGTTTCCGAAGATTCTCAAAAAGATCCGCCAGACGACTTCGACACGCCTGCTGTTTCTTGAAGCATCCGACGAAGCGCTGATGCGCCGCTTCTCCGAAACGCGCCGTCCGCACCCGCTGAGCCGTCTGGAAAGCATCCGCCGGTCCATCTCCTCGGAGCGTGCGTTGCTTGAACCGCTGCGCAATCTGGCGGACGTTTGTCTCGACACGACCAACTTCAATGTTCACGAGCTGCGCGCCCACATCAACGGATTCTTTTACGACGAGAGCAACGACAAGCATCTGCTGGTCTCGACGATCAGCTTCGGCTACAAAAATGGTGTTCCGCAAGAGGCCGACCTGGTCTTTGACGTGCGCTTTTTGCCGAATCCCCACTTCATTCCAGAGTTCCGCCCGATGACCGGTCAGGATGCGAAAGTCGTCCAGTACATCAGCCGGTTTCCCGAGACGCGGGAATTTATCCAGAAGGTGCATGACCTGCTGCTCTTTCTGCTGCCGCATTATGTGCAGGAGGGTAAAAGTTATCTCAGCGTCGCTTTCGGGTGCACGGGTGGCCAGCACCGCTCCGTCATGATTGCGGAACGCATGCAGGAGCTGCTGCAGCGCGATGGCTATAAGGTGAAAGCGATCCACCGGGACATGCCGCGTTCCGGTGCCGAGAGCAGCCACACCGCGTCCCACGCCTAGCTCCGCCGTCTCTACATCAGCTGAACCGGGTCCATATCCACGGTCACGTGACGGCGGGGAATGCCGGTGCTGTCTGCAAATTCAAGCATCGCCCGTACGGCGCTCGCAAGCTGCTGCCGGTTGGCGGATTTCAACAGCAAGTGGTGCCGAAAGACGCGTTTGATGCGAGGCAACGGAGCCGGCGCGGGTCCCAGCACCCGGACTCCGGCAGGATGCGTTCGCGCGAACCACTTGCCCAGTTGGCTGGCCCACGCCGTCACGTTGGCTTCGCTGGTGTGCTCCAGCAACACATTTACCAGCAGGGCGGCGGGCGGGTAATGCAGCAGACGCCGGTAGCGCAGCTCCTCCTGCGCAAAGGCCAGGTAGTCATGCGTTGCGGCGTGGCGCATGGCGTAGTGCTCCGGGTAGTGAGTCTGCACCAGCACGCGCCCCGGCAGCTTCCCACGCCCGGCGCGGCCCGCAGCCTGCGTTAAGAGTTGGAAAGCGCGTTCGGCAGACCGGAAGTCGGGAAGACCCAGCGTATGGTCCACGCCGATGACGCCGACCAGCGTCACACCGTGAATGTCGTGGCCCTTGGCGATCATCTGCGTGCCGACCAGCAGGTTGACATCCCCGGAGTGCAGCCGCTGCAGCATCCGTTCAAAGTCACGGTGACTGCGCATGGTATCGCGGTCCATGCGGCCGATGCGCGCCTCCGGAAACATCTGCTGCAGGCGCTCTTCGCCCTGCTGCGAGCCGACACCAAAAAAATACATATGCTCGCTGTCGCACTGCGGGCAGCGCCGCGGTACCGCCCGCCGAAAGCCGCAGTAGTGACATTGCAGCAGATTGCCGGCGGCCTCGCCCGTGCCTGTCGCTTCGGAGGTTTTATGGTGCGTCAGCGCAATGGAGCAGTTTTCGCATTGCAGCTTTTCTCCGCATGCCCGGCACATGGCGACAAAAGAGTAGCCGCGGCGGTTGAGGAGCAGCATGGCCTGCTCGCCACGGTCGAGCGTCGCCTGGATCTCGGCCGCAAGCTGCCGCGAGATGAGCGAGTCGGCGCCGGTCTCAAGAAACTCATGCCGCATGTCGATCAGCGAAACCTCCGGCAACGGACGCCGCGCCACGCGATCCGTCATGCTGAGCAGGGTGTATTTTCCGCGCTGGGCGTTAGCCCAGGACTCCAGCGATGGCGTGGCCGAACCGAGCACCACGGTCGCCTGCGCATCGCGGGTGCGCTTCACTGCGATATCGCGCGCGTGATATCGCGGCATCTCTGCCTGCTTGTAGGAGGAATCATGCTCCTCATCGACCAGCACAAGCGCCAGGTCAGGGATGGGTGCAAAGATCGCCGAGCGGGTGCCGATGACAACGCGCGCCTCACCCTCGCGAATGCGCCGCCACTGCGCCGACCGTTCGCCCGGGCTTAACGAGGAGTGCAGCACCGCAACGGTATCGCCAAAGGCCGCCGCAAGCTGGCCGATCATCGCCGGTGTCAGTCCGATCTCCGGAACTAGGAGAAGGCTCGATCGCCCCGCCCGCAATACGCGGCGCATGGCTGCAATGTAGACCGCTGTTTTGCCGGAGCCGGTGACGCCGTGCAGCAGAAAAGCCTGAAATTTTCGAGCCTCGACACTGGCGGCGATCTGCAGCAGCGCGTCGAATTGCGTCGGGTTCAGCCGCTCTTCGTCGATCGCTGCGCCGTGGCTCACGGCGGAGGCATCCGGCGCCGCAAGGCTTGCCGGCTGCTCTTCAATCCGCACCAGATTGCGCCGGACAAGGGTCGCCAGCGTGCCGGCGGGCACAGGCAACGCGCGCAGGTCGCGCACCTCAACGCGGCCCCGGCTCGCAAGTTCCGCCAGCAATCGTTCCTGGTTGGCATTCAGCCGCGGCAGCCGCGCGTCCGGCACCAGCGTTGCAAACCGCAGCATAGGACGCGCGTCGCGAACGGAGGATTCCTCTTCGCGCTCCAGCGTTCCTTGCCGCGTCATGCGTTGCAGGTTCGAAGTGCCCAGAGAAAATCGGCGGCGCAGGGAAGTGGCCGGCACGGCTCCGCTCCCGGCCAGGAATTCCAGAATCTCCCGGCGTTTGCCCACTTCCTCCGGCTCCAGTTCGCGCAGCGCGGCGCTCATCTGCTGCAGCTCCGCGTGGCCCTTTGCGGATAGCCGATAAACGGTTTTGCGGCGGACCTCCGCGCCGAGCGGCAACATGGTGCGCAGCACTTCTCCCAGCGGCGCGACGTAGTAGTTTGCGATCCACTCGCCAAGACGCAGCAGCTCCGCGGACAGAGCCGGCTCGCGGTCGAGGGTCTGCAGGATCGGGCGCACTGCGGTCTCCGGCGGCGTGTCATGCAGGGCGACTACGACCCCCTGCATGCGCTCCTGTCGGAACGGCACCAGCACGCGGCTGCCGGCGACCGGTTGCTGTGTGCCGACCGCGTAAGTAAATGTGCGGTCGACGGGGACAGGAAGCGCGACTTCGCAGTAGAGCGTCGCTGCAGGGCGGCCGGGGTCGTCGGAAGCGGCGGGCCGCGATGCGCCGGTGTCGCGCGGCGCTACCGCGCCACCTGGGTCTTCTGTCGAGTGCTGCATTGCCGTTACGCGCCGGGCCGTTTGGGCGGCGTCAGGTTCAGATACCGCATAGCAAGCTGAAGATCTTTCCAGGTCTCAGCTTTTTGCCGCGGATCCCGCAGCAGGTACGCGGGGTGGTATGTGACGATAAGCTGCGCGCCCAGACACTCATGCATCTTTCCGCGCAGCAGCGACAGCGCGGAGCGCGTGCCCAGCATGTACGTGGCGGCCGTCGCCCCCAATGCCACGATCAGTTTGGGACGCACGACACCGATCTGCCGGAAGAGAAATGGAGAACACGTCAGCGCTTCCACGGGCTCGGGCACGCGGTTCTTTGGGGGGCGGCACTTCACAATGTTGGCGACGTAGACCTGCTCGCGCGCCAGCCCCATGGCTGCGATCATGTTGTTCAGCAGTTGTCCGGCGCGGCCGACGAACGGTTCGCCCTGCTGATCTTCATCGGCGCCCGGCCCTTCACCGACGAAGAGCAGCTCGGCATTCGGATCTCCATTGCCGAACACGATGTGGTTGCGGCCTTCAAAGGCGAGCGGACAGCGCGTACAGTCGCCGATCTCCTGGCGAATGGCTTCGAGCGCAGCGGCGCGCTCCGCAGGCGGCAGGGGCGCGGCCGTAGGCGCCGCACGATTCAGGCTGGCAAGATGATCGGCATTGGGTGGCATGGATATTTGGGGTGCGGCCAGGGGTGTTGCGGCAGCCATGGGGCGCTCGCTGCGCGCCGTCGGTACAGGAGCTTGCGTTGCTGGCGCCTCGACTGCTTGCAGCGGCACAGCGCCTGGCACGGCATCGCTGCGGAAGAATTCCGTGAGGTTCATTTCGCGGCAGTACGCGAGCAGAGCCGCCAGTTGCTCATTCGTTGGTGAGGCGTCGGTCATGGCTTAGCGGCTGGGCGTGGCGGGCGTTGCAACCTCTGCCATCACGCGGGCGGGCTTGCGCAGCGAGAGCGTCTCATCCAGCAGAAGATCCGCCAGCGCGCGCTTGCTCATCTCCGGGTACTCCCGCGCGGATGTCGCCGTGATGAAAGTGACCGCGTTGCTGTCGGCGTCAAATCCGCTTCCTGGGCGCAGCACATTATTCAGAACGATGGCATCGACATTTTTTCGCTGCAGCTTGGCGCGCGCATGTTCCAGACCACGCTCCGTCTCAGCGGCGAAGCCGACGACCAATGTCCCCGGGCGGCGCAGGCGGGAGGCTTCTGCCAAGATGTCGGCCGTTGGCTCCAGCTCCAGTGTGAGCGCGCCGTCACGTTTAATCTTCTGCTCTGCCTGTTGACGCGGCCGGAAGTCGGACACAGCCGCTGCCTTGATGACGATTGTCGCCTCGGGCAGGCGGTCGAGAACGGCGCGGCGCATCTCCTCTGCCGAGGTCACCGGAACCATTTCGCACTTTTGAGGAGACGCAAGCTGTGACGGTGCGCTGACCAGGATGACCGTCGCGCCGCGCGCCGCTGCGGCTTCCGCCAGCGCGTAGCCCATCTTTCCGCTGGAGCGATTGCCGATGTAGCGCACCGGGTCCAGCGCCTCGCGCGTTCCACCGGCGGTGACCAGCACCGTCTCCCCGGTCAGATCGTTGCGGCGCTCCAGCGCACGCAGCACGGCGGCGGCGATGGTTTCAGGATCGGCCAGGCGTCCGTCGCCCACCATGCCGCAGGCCAGGTATCCGCTCTCCGGCGCCACAATGCGCACGCCGCGAGCCGCCAGTGTCTCCAGGTTGGCTTTGGTCGCCGCATGCTGGTACATCTGCACGTTCATGGCCGGCGCAACAAGAACGGGCGCGGGCGTTGCAAGCGCGAGCGTTGTAAGAAAATCATCGGCCAGGCCGTGCGCCAGCTTGGCCAGAATGTCGGCAGTGGCCGGCGCGATAACCAGCGCCTCAATGGACTGCGCCTCCGCGATGTGTTCAATCGCCGAAGAAGCGTTGGGAATTTCGCCGTCGCTGTCCCACAGGCCGGTGATGACGCGATGTCCGGTCAGCGCGGCGAATGTGAGAGGGGTAATAAAGTGGCGCGCCGAGGTGGTCATCGACACGTGGACATCCACCGCGTGGCGTTGCAGCGCGCGAACCAGTCCCGCGGCCTTATAGGCTGCGATGCCTCCGCTGACCCCAACCATGACCTTCATGGGTCTGATTGTACGCTGGCGGATTTCAGCCAAGGCGACCTTCGCTAGGTGTGCAGAATCGGGGTATAGCCGAGCGGCAGTTGCTCGTCGGCAGGCGACGGCTTTTCCGGAACAATGTAGTCGATCAGGCCGGCCTTCAGCTCGTCCTGCGCGATGCGAACCGCCTTGGTCGCGCGGGTGGGCACGGCGGGGCTGGAGCCGGACTGCAACTGCCGGGCGCGGCGCGCGGCAACATGTACGGCGCGATATTTGCTTTCAGTAACGGCGCGGTCTTCCATGGTCTTTCTCCCTGGGGCTGGTGTTTCAAAAGATCTGTGACGAAGTGCTCCTAAGCTTACAACGGTACTGCGAAGGACGCCAGTACTGTTTCCAGCCGTGCCTGCGAGTTTTCAATGCGGCAGGCTTTGGCCATGGCCTGATAGCGGGCCAGCGCCTCCGGTGTCAACTGCTGCGGCGCATCGCCATGAGCCGCGCGCTCGGCATACACGATCGCCGTCAGCTCCTCCACCGCCCGATCCAGATCCGCGTTCACCAGCACGTACTGATACTCCCGGCAGACGGCAATCTCATGCCGCGCCGTATCCAGACGCTTGCGCACGACGGCGTCGGGCACACCACCTTCCGCCATGCTGCGGTTGCGCAGCCGCCGCTCCAGCGTCTCCGGGTCGGGCGGCAGGATGAAGATGCTGATGGCCTCCGGGACCTTTTTCGCACTT
>JAJXUS010000132.1 GCA_021782675.1 Acidobacteriota bacterium | reverse complement strand
GGATGCGAGCTTCTGTCAGCGAGAACTCTCCATCAAGATGCCGTCGACGAAGAAGACCAAGGCGAGCGGTATAAAACCGGTTAAATGCACGGATAGATGAAATCTGCGCTGCAAGTGATTGTTTGATGTCGCCGCTGGTCGCCACGGAATGAGGCTATGAAAAGATCATTGCTTTTGGCAAGGATATTGCATGCGACGACGCTGCGTGGCTGGCGATTGCAGGCCGGTGCGCTGATCGACTTTACGCATACCCGACCAGCCCCGAGCAACGCCGTTCTCGCCTGCTGGCGGCTTGCTGACCACATCCAGCGTAAAAAAAGTAGTCAGCCTTTTCTTCGGAACTCAGCTCGAACTACAATCGCACCGCGGCGGATTCCGTGTGAGGATGCATGCTCAAGCTAACTCCATTCCTGTTGTTTGATGGTCAGTGCGCAGAGGCGATGCGCTTCTACCACTCCTGTTTTGGAGGGGATTTGACGTTGGTCCCTCTCTCGGAAACCCCTATGGCCGCGCAGTTTCCGCCGGAACACCACAATAAAATTACAAATGCCCGGCTCATCAATGGAGCCGTTGAGCTGACAGCTACAGACTGGCTTCATCCGACGAGAAAGCCCGTTCAGGGCAACATGGCTGCCCTTTACGTCACAGCCGACAGGTACGAAGAGCTTTCGTCAGTTTTTGAGAGGCTCCGCGACGGTGCCGATGCTGCTCTTTTGGTCGAACTCCATGCGATGCCCTTCGGGATTTATGGGCGAATGACTGACCGATATGGAGTTGAGTGGTTTTTTCGGGGAGCGAATGTGAATCCCTGAGTCTCGAGAGACGCCATTCCCGCCTCCCGGGAATCGCACGGTCCGTGAACAGTGGGTTGTCCAACAGCCCGAACGTAATGTCTCAGGCGACGGTGCGTTTCAACTGGCCGCAGGCGGCGTAGATGTCGCGGCCGCGCGGCCGGCGCAGGTAGGTCTGGATGCCGCTGGCAATCAGGTGCTTCTGGAAGGCCGCAACGTCTTCCGGCGCCGGCATGACGTACGGAATCTCCGGGCCTGGGTTCCACGCGATCAGGTTCACCGTTACGGGCAGGCGCGAGCCGCGCACCAGCGCTGCCAGCTCGGCGGCGTGGTGGAGCTGGTCGTTCACACCGCCCAGCAGCACATACTCGAAGGTAAACCGCTGGCGCGGTCCCATGGGGATCGTTCGCAGGGCGGCGAACAGATCGGCGATCTTCCACTTGCGCGTGATGGGCATGATGCGCTCGCGAATCTCGTCGTTCGGGGCATTCAGGCTGAGCGCCAGCTTCGGGCGGATCGCTTCCTGCGCGAACCGTTCGATACCGGGCAGAATGCCGGAGGTGGAAACGGTCATGCGGGACTCAGGAATTCCAACGGCCTCCACCAGCAGACGCACGGCCGCCATGAAGTTGTCGTAGTTCAGGAACGGCTCGCCCATGCCCATAAAGACCAGGTTGATGCGATCCCGTCCGACCTTCACGTTTTGCCGGTTGAGAACGGCGGCCACCTGCCCGGCAATCTCCCCGGCCGTAAGGTTGCGCTGGATACCGAGTTTGGCCGTCAGGCAGAACTGACAGTTGACGGCGCAGCCTACCTGGCTCGAAACGCAGATGGTCGCGCGGCGATAGTCGAGCGGACTGGCCGACTCCTGGGTCGGGTCGCCGGGTTCGGCGCCGTCGCCGTTGGGCATCCATACCGTCTCCACCGTGGCGCCGTCAGAGGTCGCGATGAGGTAGCGCTCGGTGCCATCGATAGAGGTGAAGGTCTGGACGATCTGCGGCAGGCCCACGACCCACCCGGCGGCCTGCAGTTGAGCGCGGACCGAATCGGGGAGCGTGGTGATTTGGTCGACTGAGGAAAACCTGTCTTTGTATAGGGCGTGCCAAAGCTGGCGAGCGCGGTATTTTTTTAATCCAATACTTGAAGTAATCTTCTCAAGTTGTTCTTGAATTAATCCATAGAGGACTTTATTCGAAATTGCACCGGAACCGGTGCCAATCTCTTCGATCTGTGGAAAACCTGCCATAAATTCTGGATAACCGGTTGCCTGCCAGCGCCTTGCAGCCTCCGCCGGGCCATCGTCCTATCTATGAAAAAATTGAAGAGAGATGATCGAACTTTCCAATTCGCAGAATACACCTCAGTTCAGCACGCATGGCAGCGCCGCAGAACCCGCGCAGAGCCGCAATATTCGACGCACCCTTTTGCCCAACGGACTCGTGATTCTGACCGAGAGGATGGAGCATGTCCGCTCCGTCTCGATGGGCGTCTGGATTCGCACCGGCTCCCGCGATGAACAGCCCAGGATCAACGGCGTTTCGCACTTTATAGAGCATATGGTTTTCAAAGGGACCAAGTCCCGGTCCGCGAAGAGCATTGCGCGGGAGGTGGACGCAATCGGCGGCAACCTGGACGCATTTACCAGCAAGGAGACGGTCTGCTTCAACGTAAAAGTTCTGGACGAGCATGTTCCCAAGGCGCTCGATGTTCTAACGGACATGGTGATGCATCCGGTGTTTGCTCCCGATGATATCGACCGGGAATGCAAAGTGATCCTTGAAGAAATCAAGATGGATGAGGACAACCCGGACATGCTGGTCCACGAGATCTTCACCCAGAGTTTCTGGAAGGATCATCCGCTGGGCAAGCCGATCCTGGGAACGCGCGACACGGTGCGGAGTTTTGACCAGTCCACGCTCTTTGACTTTTATGGCGGCCGGTTCCAGGGTCGCAATATGATCGTGTCGGCGGCGGGGAATCTGGACCACGATGCTTTTGTGGCGATGGTGACGGAGAAGTTATCCGGGCTGCCCGGCGGCGGGGAAGACGGTTCTGCGCTCGCGGCGCCGCAGCCCAAGGCGCACGCGCGCATCGTGTCCCGGCAGAAAAAGTCGCTGGAGCAGTTGCAGCTTTGCCTGGGCGTGCCGGCGCCGGCAGTGAATGATGAGCAGCGGTACACGGCTTCGCTGCTGAATACGATTCTGGGTGGCGGCATGAGTTCGCGCCTGTTCCAGAACATTCGCGAGGATCGGGGTCTGGCCTACTCCATCTTTAGCGAGCTGAGCTCGTTCCGCGATACTGGCTCGTTGTGCGTTTACGCCGGAGCTTCGGCGCAGAACGCGGAGCAGGTGGTCCGGCTAACGGTCGAGGAGTTCCGGCGTCTGAAGGAACAGCCCGTCCCGGAAGAAGAGCTGCAGCGCGCCAAGGATCAGTTGAAGGGAAACATTCTTCTGAGCCTTGAGAGCTCCGGCGCGTTGATGTCCAATCTGGCGCGGCAGGAGATGTATTTTCAGCAGTTCTACGCCATCCCCGAAGTGCTGGAGCGGGTGAGCCGCGTGACCAGCGAGGATGTGCAGACGATGGCCCGGCGGCTGTTTGTTCCGCAATCGGTGGCACTGGCGCTGCTGGGGAATTTGAACGGGCTGAAGATTACGCGCGATCATCTGGCCTGCTGATAAGCTGATCGTGCGGCCAGTCAGGGATGTGGCCGGCGCGGGCAACCGGCCAGTCAGCCCCCGGTTAACGGTGGCGTCCCTTCGGGCAGGAAAACAGGGCGGAAACAACTTTATGAACAGGTCTGCGGCGAATCGCCGTTCCCGGCTGGAAAGCGGCTTCACACTGATGGAGCTGCTGATCGTTATGTCGGTCATTCTGATTCTGATGGCCGTGGCCATTCCGAACTATATGAATATGCGCAGCCAGGCCAATGAGACGGCCGCGCTGGAAGAGCTGCGCACGATCAACAGCGCCGAAATTCAGTATCAGACGAATTTTCCGGCGAATGGGTTCTCCTGCGGCCTGGCCGCTCTGGGCGGCGATCCCAAGGCCGGCCCGCCGAGTGCGCAGGCCGCACAACTGATTCCGGCCGACCTGGCCAGCGGCTACAAAAGCGGCTACCTGTTTAATGTGGTGAACTGCACGAAGGTCACCGTCAACAACCAGGACGTGTACACCTCCTATGAAGTGACGGCCGTGCCGCAGTCGGTCGGCAAGACCGGGCATCGCGGCTTCTGCATGGATCAGACCGGCGAGATCAAAGCCGATCCGGCGGGCGGCACCAACTGCACGCAGCCGATCTCATAAAGCCGCTGATTCGCTGCGACACACCCCGATCGAAGGAAGAGACGATTCTGAGCAAGCCAGCAGTCATGGAACGGAGAGGCCTGCAGTACCGGGCCGCCTTTCATGGCTGCGCTATGGCTTTCTGCGCGCTGCTGGTGTTGCTGGGCGCGGGTGGTGTGCGGGCGGCGAATCCCACCTCCGCGGACGCGGTGTTGCAGCGGGTGGACGACCACTACAATCACCTGCGGAGTCTGCGGGTCCAGTTCACCGAGTCCTATGCCGGCGCCGGAATGCGGCGCCAGGAGAGCGGAACGCTCCTGCTGCAGAAGCCCGGCCGCATGCGGTGGGACTACGCGAACCCGGCGGGGAAGATATTTTTGATCGACGGCAAGTTCGGCTACTCCTACACACCCGGCGACGCGCAGGCGCAGCGCTACCCGGCCAAACAGCTTGACGATCTGCGATCCCCGTTGCGATTTTTGCTGGGCCATGCGCAACTTAGAAAAGAGCTGGCGAACCCGGCGGTTGCGCCCGACGGAGATGGATTCACAATCACGGGCGTGCCGCGCGGGCTGGGGGATCGCGTCACGGGGGTTACCCTGAAGGTGGACGGTGGGGGCAGGATTCAGACCATCGCATGGAAAGAGAATGATGGATCGCAGACGGAGTTTCGTCTGAGCGGGGAAGCCGACAATCCGATGCTCCCTGCGGGCACGTTCACCTTTCAGGCGCCACCCGGCGTGATGGTGGTGCGCGGCCTGGCCCCCATGTAGGCGCACCCGCGGGCACTTCGAATCAGAAAACGCATGAACGCAAAGTTTTATATCGTTCTGGCAATCCTGCTGGCGGCTTTCCCGCTGACAGCGCAGGCGCAGTGGCGGCTGCAGCATAGCGGCGTGGCGGCAAGCCTGCGCGGCATTCACGCGGTCAACGACAGCGTGGCCTGGGCCAGCGGGTCGGGCGGGACAGTGCTTCGCACGACCGACGGCGGCGCCCACTGGCTGGGTTGCAGTGTGCCGGACGGCGCGGAAAAGCTGGATTTTCGCAGCGTGTGGGCCTGGGACGCCGATCATGCGATGGTGATGTCAAGCGGGCCCGGCAATGACTCCCGGCTTTACTCCACGCACGACGGCTGCCGCACCTGGCGGCTGGTATTTTCCAATCCCGATGCCGATGGCTTCTGGGACGCGCTGCAGTTTGACGGCACACGGTTCGGCGCCATTCTGGGAGATCCCGTCCACGGCATGTTCACCCTGTTTGTGACCTATGACGGCGGCACGCGCTGGACGCGTCAGGTGGACCCCTGTCTGCGCACACTCGATCCCAAACAGGGCGCGTTTGCCGCCAGCAATGAGTCTCTGGCCGTACTGCGGTCTGATCGTCCAGGCCCGGACGGAGGCGATTCGGATATGCGGCGGCTGTGGTTCGGCACCAGCGGCGGGTGGATGTATGGGCTGACGATCGCTCCAATGGAGCTGGTCGGCCAATCCGGTTGCGTGCGGCAGCGGGTCGGTGCTCTGGACCCCGCGAACCCGGCAGCAGGTATCTTTGCCGTGGCGTTTCGTGATGCGGAGAACGGTGTGGCCGTGGGCGGGGACTATGCTCATGCGAGCGCCCCCGGCATCGCTGCGGCGAAGACGAAGGCAGCGCCGTGGCGCACGGCGGTTGCACCTCCCCGCGGCTATCGCTCGACGGTCGGATGGGACCCCGGCGAGAACGCCTGGATCGCTGCTGGTACGACGGGCAGCGACATTTCGCACGATGGAGGACGAACCTGGCAGCCCTTCAGCCCGGAGGGATGGAACGCTGTGAGCCTGCCGTTTGTCGTGGGAGCGCACGGAAAGATAGGCCGGCTGTTATCTTGGGGCGAGTTGCGCGCTGCGCTGCCGGGGGGCGAGTAATCCGTGGGGGAATATCTGGTAAAAGTCGCCGACGAGCGGGGCCACGTGCAGGAGAGCACGCATGTGGCAAACTCCGCGGAAGAGCTGCGGCAGCGCTATACGCAGGCAGGCCAGTTTGTCTATTGGGTAAAGCCGAAGGGGCTGGCAGCGCGCGGCGGGGTAACCAAGCGCGTGAAGCTGGAACCCTTCCTCATCTTCAACCAGCAGTTCCTGACGCTCATCCGTGCCGGCCTTCCGATTCT